>NZ_JBHUVA010000062.1:0-41430 GCF_042670805.1 Micromonospora sp. NPDC057141
GAGGTCGTGGGCGGCTGGTCGCTGCCGGGGTGTAGTTGGCGGCACAGATCGGTGACGAGAAGCGGAGTGGCGGCCACCGCGGGCACATGCAGTGCCGGGTATGCGGCACGGAGGCGCTCCTGCTGGCCGGGGTTGTCGTCGATGAACACGGCGTGCTGCACGGAGATGTTGTCGAAGTAGCTCAAGGCCCACGTGGTCGCGGCGGTCTTGTCGATGTCCTGTGCTGCCCACAACTCCGCTAGTGGCAAGGCCGGATCGATGCCAGCGAGGGCAGCCTGCGCCTCGGCCGGGTCGTTCTTGCTGATCCCTGCCAGCAGAGCGCCGCGCTGCTGACGGACGGTGAGATGCTGTCGCCACACACGGTGGCTGAGTTGGCCGACGACCCCACCGGCCGTGAATGCTGCTCGGAGGCCGTCCTCAGCCAATGTGCCGGGCCACAGCACTCCGTCGAGGTCGGTCAGCAGCACCTTGGGTGCGGTTGCCAGGTGCGGGGCGAGTGCCTGCCAGTGCGTCCAGGCCAGGTCCAGCAGGCGGTTCCACAGGTAGCCGACGCGGTCGTGGCGGCCGAGCACCTCCAGCGTGGCGGCCACCGCCGGGAAGTCCTCGCCGGCGGTCAGCACGTCGAGGTCGGCCGCCTGGTGCACTGGTATCACTACCGCACCGGCGTCCGTCGTCGTCTCGGTGACAGCCGCGTTCGCAGCCTCTACCGCCTGTGCCGATTCCGGGTCGGCATAGGGCAGGGTCTGGACCAGCAAGGGGCGCGACCGGCAGTCAAGGGCGGACAGCAGTTCCCGCAGCTCGGCGGTCAGCGTGGTCTCGGCCTGGCTAGCGTTGGCGTACACCGCGCTCGCGGCCTCCAACGCCGCCGTCACGACGACCGTGACCCTCAGCGGGTGTTCCTGCACGTTCCCGAGCCTGGCGGCGAGCCGTTGCACCAGCAGCGCCAACCCGGGCAGTTTCGCCCCGTTCGGAACAAAGCTGATATCGAAGACTTCGCTCTCCGGCTCGCCAGCGAAGTCTGGCCGTTCGAGATCGGCCAGCCAGCGCATGTATCCGACCGTCATCGTCGCCTCCTACCGCGCGCCGCTGTCGAAAATCAGCCGCACCACCGTGCCGGTGGCGTAGTCCCATGCCGGGTCATAGCCCAACCCAGCGATCACTCCCGCTACTTCCTCCACCGTCAATGCCCGGCCAGCGGGCAGGCCGGCGTAGTACGCGTCGACGTCGGTCACGCCCTTCATGGCGAGGATCTGCTCGGCCTGCGGGGAGGCGACCAGCGACGGCGCGACGACGTTGACCCGCACGCCGTGGTGGGCCTCCTCCTTGGCCAGGGTCAGCGCGAGCGCTTCCAACCCCGCCTTCGAGGCGGTGTACGCGCCGTTGCCGGCCCCGGCCACACGCACGGTGTCCGAGCTGACCACCACGAGCCGGGCTGCCCCGGCACGTGCCCGCCCGGCGAGCACCTGCCAGGCCGTGACCAGGCCGAGCGCGTTCACCGCGAACAGCCGGGTGAACTCCTCAGTGGGCGTCTCCGCCACCGGCCGTTTGGAGGACGCCACCCCGACGGTGAACACCACCACGGCCAGCCGGTCAGGGGCAGCGTCCACCGCCGCCCGTAGCCCGCTGGCGTCGCCGCTGGCCGCGTCGAACGGCACCCAGCCCGTACCGGCGTCGGTATCGCCGGGGTGCTGCCCGTGATGGGTGGCGATCACGCCCAGCCCACGCTTGCGCAGCTCGGTCACCACGCTCCGGCCGATGGCACCGGACCCGCCGACCACCACCGCGAGATTCTGCCTGCCGCTCATCAGGCCGCCTCGGCGCGCGGCGAGTCGGGATGGTCGTTGACGAACATCTCCTCGAACCGCATCTGGACCGCCGGGATGTCAAACAGCGCGCCGACCGCGCGTGCAGTGTCCGCCGAGGCGGGGTCGTCACGGCCGATGACCACCACGCAGTTCGGAAAGGCCACGTACATCCGCTCGTCGTCGAGGAAGTGCGCGTAGAACCGTTTCGGCAGGAGCACCTGGGCTACCTGCATGGCGACCGCCAAGACGCGGTGGCGGGTCACGGCGAGTTCGGCGATCTGCACCGGCAGGGTGCCGCTTAGCAGGTGCGGATACCGGCGTACCACAACCGCCGGCAACGGCATGGGTAGCTGCCTGTCGGTCAGGCTCTCCATCAGCACCAGGCCACGCATCGTCCCCTCCGAGTCCTCAACCGCCTGGTCGGGTTTCATGCCGGCACCTCCGCTCGTGCTGCCCCGGGCTGTTTGACCAGGCGAGTGTGGGCGCGGGCACGCGCCACGGTCGCCGCCGACGTCCACGGCGTCTGCGAGTCGTAGTAGTCGAAGTCGGCCCAGCCCTCCAACGTGTCTGGTGCCTCGAACCCGTGGCGCAGCGCGTCGTCGAACAGCGGCGTGCCGGGAAACGGGCCGAACAGGTGTACCCGCGTCTCGGGCCGTGGATGCAGTTGGCTGATTGCGGTCAGCAGGTCGTATGTCTCGTCCACCTCGGCATCGGTCTCGCCGGGGAACCCGACGATGAACGTGTAGCAGCCGAGGATGCCGTGCGCGGCGATGTCGGCCGCCACGTCGTACGCCTGCTCCCGGGTAATCTCCTTACGGACGATCTCCCGCAGCACCCGGTCTGAGCCCGACTCGATCCCCATCAGCAGCCGCCGGCATCCGGAGCCTGCGATGCCGCCCAGCAGATCAAGTCGTTGCTTGCGGGAGCGGAGCACATCGTTCGGGTTGATCGAGGCCGCCCAGCTGATCCCGAGCTGGCGTGCGGTGAGTGCCTGGCAGAAGTCGACCGCCCGGCGGGGCTGGACGAAGAAGTCGGCGTCGTAGAACTTGACCCCGCTGAGGTCGTACGCCTCGACCAGTTCGGCGATGTCCTTCACGAGCGGATCGGCCGGCATCGACGACCAGGCCCGCTGATAGGTCAGCTCGTAGCAGAACTGGCACTTGTAGACGCAGCCCTGCGACGAGACGTAGTTCAGCGTCCGAGGCGCCACCGTCGGATCATCGCGAACGTACTCCTGTACGTTGAGCAACTGCCACGGGTACTGGGCCATCATCTCCGTCCTCGGCGTGTTTACCGGCCCCCTCACCAGATGCCCGTCGCGCGTCACCAGCAGCCCGGGAACCTCATCGAGCCGGCCAGACCCGAGCAGGCAGCGCACCAGCTCCGGCATTGACCGCTGTCCCGGGCCAACCAGCGCCATGTCCACCAGCTCGTGCGTGGCGGTCTGCTCCCCGAGTACGTTGACGTGCGGACCGCCGAACACCACCGGCGGACAGCCGGATCGGAGCTTCGCCTCACGCACCATGTCCAAGGCGTGCCGGATCTGCCCACCGCCGGTCATGATGCTTACCCCGATACACACGGCCCGGTCGAGGTGCTCGTCCAGGAACGTGGTCCACTGCTGCGCGGTGCGTTGATTCCCGTCGAAGATCACCACGTCGACCTCGCCGTCAGCCAGAAGGCGTTGCGCGATCGTCAACAGCGAGAACGGCATCCAGTGGTACAGATAGTCCTTCTCATGCTCCACCCGAGGGTAGACCAGGATCACCAGCCGACGCCGGGCCGGAGACGGCAACAGCACCGTCATGACAGCACCTCCGCCACCGACGCCTTGGGTGCGACAGCACGGAACGTCGCCCCCGCGTACACGTCGAGAGCCCGTTGTACGGTCGATTCCAGCTCACCGCCGTCGCTGTTGAACAGATCGGCCAACGGCACGGTGATGTCCTCCCGCAACAGGCAGAACTGCAACCGAAGGTCGGCCGTCAGCCGCAGCGCCATCAACGCGTCATGGCATGGGAACAACGGGCAGGTGTCGCAGACCGATCCGTACCAGGCACCGGCAGTGCTGTCCTTCACCACTACCTCGAACCCGGAGGCGAACGACAAGACGGTCATCGGGTGCCCCAGCCCGCCCTGCGTCCGCGTCGAGATCTCCATGGCGTCCGCAGCGAACTGCGCCGTGATCGACTCCAACGGCACATACAGGTCCCGGATCACCCGCCCGGCGCGCTGGCGCGCGAGCCGTTTCGCGAACGACTCGGCTCCTGCGTCGAGGTCCTGGATGACGTCCAGAAGCTTCAGCGTCGCGACGCCTTCTCGCGCGCAGAACGCGGCCAGGTCCGCCACCTCGTCGTCATTGACGCCGGCCATGACCACCATGTTGACCTTTACCGGCACGCCTGTAGCCACACACGCCCGCAGCGCGTCCAGCACGGCGGCGTGATCGCCCTGGCCAGTGATCTCCTTGTGTAACGCCGGGTCGAGCGTGTCTACGCTCATGTTGAACTGAGTCACCCCGGCCTGCGCCAGTCCGGCCGCCCGAGGACCGATGCGTGGGTGTCGCGAGATCACCTCGACCTCGCCGAACGCTGCCTCGGCGCGCAGCCGCTCGACCGCTTCCTCCAACGGTTCGTACAGCGCCGGGTCGCCACCCGTCAGCTTCACGCCCGTCACCCCTGCGCGACGGACCAGACGACCGATCGATATGAGGCGGTCGACGTTCAAGTCGGTGCCCGCTGCGGTCAGTACCGCCTCACCGGAAGGCCGGCAGAAGAAGCACGCACGACCGCACCGCGAGTTCACGGTGACGCGGAACTGAGGCAGAAGCCTGCCAGAACCCTGACGATCCATGCCTCAAGCGTCGATGGGCGCATTCATCAGGGTCAAGCTCTCGGCGGCAGGGTTAGTGTCAGGGTTTGTCGACAACTCTCGACCAACACTGACACACATGGTCAGCACCTGATCACCGAGGTTCACGTACGGTTGGACCCGTGCTTGCGGGAGTCCTGATCACCGAGAGTCTGCGCCACGACGCGACGCTCGAACGCCTCAACCTACGAGTCGACAAGATCTCCCGCTGGCGGAACCCCGACCCTGCGCCAGGCCAGCCGGACACCTGGACCATCGTGGACTTCACCTCGGACCGCAGCGACCCCATGAGGCTTGCCGACCAGTTCGCACAGGCCTTGTCCAGCCCGGGGTGGTACGTCGACTTCCACACCGAGGATCAGAAGTTCATCGTCTTCCCCGACAAGACCTTCGTCTACGGCAGGGGCGATGATCGAGGTCGCGCCGAAGCCATCGCCTACGCGCGCTCGGTGGGCGTACCCAGCGATCAGTGCGACTGGGGAGAGTAGCCGTGGCCGTTGCCAGAGGGACGGGTCGGGCTCCCATACAAGGATCGGCGGTGCTGGGTGCCCGCACAGCTCGACGGGGCACCCAGCAACATCACTCGGTCAAGTCAAACTCGCCGTGCTTCGCGCCGTCGATGAACGCGGCCCACCCTGCCTGCGTGAACTCCAGAATCGGCCCCTCGCCCCGAGCTTTGGTGTCCCTGACTCCGACAGCGTCCTTACCTAGGTGGGCGACCTCCACGCACGCACCGTTGTTGCCGGATCGGCTGGACTTGAACCACTTAACCGAGTCCATCCTTCTTCTCCTGAATCAATCGGGTGGACTCCCTGGGCGACAGCGACAGGGAGAGCAGGTGATCGAAGACGCCCGTGAGCCGCCGGATCTCCCCTGGTGACTCCAGGAACAATTCTCCCGCGAGGGTCTCGATGTAGCCAAGGGGCGGGTCACCATCCGCGAAGGTCAGGACATCGAAGCCTCCGTGTACGGCGAGGTGAGCACCGGCGGCGAGCGTCAGGACCTGCACGGTGACGTTGGGCAGCGCGGAGACCGTGATGATGTGATCCAGTTGCTCGCGCCGCACGTCGGCGTCGCCGACCTCCAGCATCAGCGACTGTTCCGTGATGATCGCGTGCAGTCGAAGCGGCGGCCGGCGCGTCGTCAGCACCTCTTGGCGCTTGAGCCGCGCCTCGACCCGTTGGGTGATCTCCTCCTGGTCAGTCTCCCGACCGATGCGGATCACCGATTCGGCGTACGCGCGGGTCTGGACCAGCCCGGGAATGAGGGTCGGCTGGAACTCACGGAGTTCGACCGCCTCGGCTTCGTAGGCGATGAACGTGGCGTATCGGGCCGGCAACGTGTTGAGCCGCTGCCACCAGCCCGGCTCCCGCAGTTGTTCGGCCATGCTCCGGAGCGCCAGCCCGTGCTCCTCGTCGTGCGGGACGTCGTAGGCGACGAGGATCTCCAGCACATCCCGCGGGCGCGGCTTGATGTCACCGGACTCGATGCGGGCGATCCGCTGCTGCGAGCACTTGAGCAGCTTGGCCGCGTCCCCCTGCGTGAGACTGCGTGCCTCGCGTAGCCGCCGCAGTTCCCTGCCGAGACGGCGAGACCGAGGCGTCGGTGGAGTGAATCCGGCCATGCCCTGATCCTCCCTCATGCGCAACCAGCGAGCCCATGGGGTCACCGCGCCCTGATGCTTGCCAGCATCGTACGATGCTGCAACACTGTCCAGCATAGTAGATGGCTGTGATGCGGGGTCGCCATGCAGCGGACGCACCGCACCAGCGGTGATCCACACGCCCGGGAGCGACAGAGCTGCGTCCGCAAGACGACCTCGGTGCACGACGAACGAGCCAGGTAAGGGGATTCGCCCAACGTGTCGGGGTCAACTCGATTGAGGTGGTGACGGTGCTGCTGTTCGGTGTTCTCGCGGCGTTAGTGGTCGGCTACATCGCTGGATTGGTGTCCTTCAAGGTCAAAGACCGATGGTGTCCACAGTGCGGGTCCACAGCCGTTGCTCGCGAACAGGTCAGGCGAGACCGATGACATTTCCCCAGCTAGGCGACGTGATCGAGGTCGGCGACCAGGACTACATGCACGGGACCGGCCACCTGGTCCTACGAGTCACTCGTATCGGTGACCAGGTACGGCTCCATGAGGACGAGTGGCTGGAAGTAGAAGGTCTAGCGCTGCGGGCAGACGGCACGCAGCTCGACCCGAACCCTCGCCCAGCACTCGTCCGGATGTGTGCGCTGCGCATCGCGCAGCCGTCGGGGTCGTCGTGAGCACGACCTACCTGGCGACCGTGGCACTGGAGGAGGTCGACCGAGCCCAGGCGGAGCTTGAACGCCACCTAACGGTCCGACCATCCGGTGAGTGTGTGACGTGCGGCGAGGTCGAGCCGTGCTCCGGCCGCCGAGAGGCTGGCTCCACGTTCATGAGATACGGCCTTCTGCCTCGCCGTCGACCAGGCGCTTCAGGGGTGCGCCGAGTCACTCCAGCACCGGGAAGCGCTGCGCCGTCGGTCTCGTGGTTCGGATCAGCCCCGGACAGTGGGGCCGACGAGATGATCGGGACGGGATCCGAGCCCTCGCACATCCAGGCGTCGCCGGTGAGGTAGGTCGACCCTATGACCATGGAGCTGGCGTCAGACCAGCAGACCTTGATCTTGCAAAGACCGTCTGATTCCGAGAGGTATTGATCGTGAACGGCGCATCGGGCGCTCAGATGAGGGCTCCACGTAGCCCGAACGACTTGCTGCGGCGCGCACGGCTGGCCATGCGGTCGCCCACGGGGTCGGGTCGTGCGATGTCGCGGCAGGAGGTTGCCGAGGCGGTCAACGCGTGGATCTGGGAGCACCAGAGACGACGCATCCACCTGGACAGCAGGTATGTCGGCAAGCTGGAGCGTGGCGAGTCCCGCTGGCCGCTGGCGCACGTCCGGGCGGGGCTACGCGGGGTTTTCGGCGTGAACAATGATGCCTCGATCGGGCTATATGTCATCTACGGCTCGGGACGACCGGCCGAGGCCGCGAAGACAGTGCTCTCTCTGGCTCGGAAGACGGAGCCAGCCCCTGCGCCACCCACGTCGCTGAACGACCGCATGGAGGTGACGCCCACTGTTCATCTCGGCGTCGCGGCGGGCACGGCGGTCATGGTCACCCTCGACAGTGGGCCTGCCGGGCCGATCCGGGTCGTACTAACCACGATGCCCGACGACCGTTGTGGCCTCTCGGCACTACCGTCGGCTGCTGGTAGTGGGGCACGGGTGTACTCGCTCGCCGCCCCACGCAGGCGAGCGTGATGGGGCAGCAGCCGGCCGAGTTGAGGCCCCACGCGTCCGCTCGACACTTCCTCGGCGCGGAGCTGCGCTGTTGGCGGCAGCAGCGAGGGCTGTCGCTGGCAAGGCTCGCGGCGCTGGTGTACGTAAGCCCGGACCTGCTCGGCAAGATCGAGAAAGCCGAGCGTACGGCCAGCCTGGATGTAATGAGTCGCTGTGACCAGGCGTTGGAGACGGGCGGAGCGCTGGCCCGCTTGCGGCGATTCGTGGACCAGCAAGCGGCAGTGCAGCCACGAACGGATGCCTCGGCGACGATGCCGACACGGTTCATGGTGGTCATGGAGATCCTGCCTGTCGGGCCAGTCGACTCCGACGCCGCTCCCTCCGTGAACAGCGGCGGCCAGTCTCGTTTGTACGCACTTCACGGCGGACAGAGCAGATGATCGGAACGGATACCGTCCCGGGTCCCGTCGCTCCGGAACAGATTCGCGACCTGCAGAAGGCGCTGGGACGGCAGTTGGCCCACTGGCGCAAGGCAGCCGGCATGACCCAGGCCGCCCTCGCCAAACGGACGGCCTACTCCCGCAGTTCGGTCGCGAACGTGGAAATCGGGCGAAACACCATCACCCGTGGCTTCTGGGAGCGCGCCGATCGCGAACTCCGGGCGCAAGGATCGCTGGTGGACGCGTTCGACACGCTCCAGGAACTGATCACCATGCTCCGAAGGCATCGAGCATGGGTAGCCGAACACGAACGACTGCTACGCCATCAGGCAGCCGTACCGCCGAAGCCACCACCCAACGTCAAGATCGCGGCGCCCAGCTGCGGATGCACGGTGGCGATCGCTCGTTGGAGGGAGCGGGAAGTCCTTGCGTTGCGGGAGGCACTGCGGCTCAGCCTTGGGGCGTTCGCCGAACGGCTTCGCGTCGCTCCCTCGGTCGTCGCGGCGTGGGAGGACCGCGGACAGCCTGAACCGCCGAGTCTGGCGATGCAGGCAGCCCTCGACGACCTTCTCAAACTCGCCGACCAGGACACCCGGACCCGCTTTGCGCGGATTCTTCAGATGCCGCCGATGAGGTCCACCGACCATGCCGGTGCGCCTCGAACCGGTCGTCCTGCGACGGTGACCCCGCTTCACCGGGGCGACTTACCACAGGCCGCGCGGTGAAGGGACAACGATGGGCAGGCCGTTGACAGTCATCCCGGGACTGCGCCAGTCGGTCATGTTCGACGTTGCGGTGACCCTCTACCGACGGCATGTCGTCGAAGGCCAGCCCAGGGTCTGCAAGGCGTGTGGGCGGGCGGCGCCGTGTCCGGTTCGGCTTCACGCCGAACTCGTCATAGCGACCGCAGGCGCTGATCCGCAGCAATTCGAGGACGTTCCACCGCCGGCACATACCGGCTTCCGAGTCGGCGGTCGCGGCCGTCCCATCGATGACGATGCCCTCAGGTACGAGCGTGACGACGACTGATCCCGTCTCCGCATCGGCATCCCGCGACGCCTCGCCAGATGATCGTGCATCGCTATGCGGCAAGTACCACGGCCAGAAGCCAACCAGCCACGAGGGCTGGCCCCATGGGGGTCAACGGCTTCTTCGCGTCGCTGGTCGGTCGGATTCTGGCGAGGGCAGCGATGGCGCCGTGCAGGAGCATCCCAGCAAGAAGGCCGAGCATCGCCGTTTGCCAGCCCAGCCAGCCGAGGCTAAACGCGATGGCACCGATGAACACAACATCACCGAGGCCGAGCTGACCGGGCAACGCCAAGGCGATGGTAAGCATGACCGCCGCTGCGGCGATACCCGCGCACCCAGCTCGAATAAGCGGCTCGACACCGCTTCCGACGAGGGAGGCAATAAGGAAGAACAGGCCAGACGACACCCACAGCGAGCCGGTGAGGCGATGGGGCAACCGCCGGCACCGCACGTCGACGATTGCCAGACCTACGCCCACCACCGCAAAGAGCCAGAAGGCCGGCAGTGTCATGCCGGAAGGTATGACTGCCCCGGTGACGGCGGCGGCGGTGGCGGCGAGAAGAGCGGTGGCGATCGCCTCTGTTGGGCGAGCTGGGCTCCCGGTCCACCACCGTGCGGGCAAACGTACCGGCCCGGAATCACCCGCTCCGTACGCGACGGCAGCGATCGGCACGCCAGCCATCGCGCCCGCAAGGCCGAGGCCGATCGCGGCTACGCCGTTGGTCATAGGTGTCAGGTCTGTCCACCGCTCGTGCGGTGCTGCCGACTCCACCGATCGATCTCGCCGAGGAGATCAAGCAGCTCGGCGCCGCCATCAGTCAGCCGGTAGTCGGCACCGTCGTCGCCCTGGTGGTGCTCAACGAGGTCGTGGGCGCGGAGGTAGGTCAGGGTGTCGGTCAGCGTGCGGGCGTGCACGACATCAGAGCTGACCTGAGACACCGCGTGGTGAAGCTTCGAGTAGCGCAGTGGGCCTTCGTGGAGGGCGGTCAGGACCGCGACCGACAGCTTCCGCTTGGCCAGGTTGAGTAGGTGATCGAGATCGCTCGTCAGCGCAGCTCACCTCCCCCGAATCGAGCGCGCCAGTCCAAGACGACACTCTATGAGGTCGCGCAACTGTTCGGCGAGTGTTTAGCGCAAGGAAGTTTATGTCCATTCAGGAATGCATCCGACAGATTACGGGATCTTTCGGGATGATTTCCGCAATCAACGCATCCCTATGAACGAGTCAGGAGCCGACCGACCTCGGAGCCGGCGCTGCGCGCAATGCCAACCATTGATGTAGCCGAAGAAGGTGGCCGAGGATCGCCGCCCCCTTGCTGGTCAGGCAGAAGCGGGCTTCGGCGAGCGGCTCGCCGTCCAGCGAGCCGACCTGATGGCCGACCACAAAGCCGTCTACCGCCATCGCTCGCAACAGAGCCGCAGGCCGGGGAGACTCGGCGGCGATCTCACCGAAGTTGGCAACACCGCCGCGATCATGGATCGCCAGAAGCAACCCTATGGCACCACGCCGCGCCAACAGGGACAGCGTTTGCCCTGTGCGATTCTGGTCGCCCATTGACTGCCCCCATCCTCCTCGAACAATCATTTTCAGCCAATCATGGCCGTAACTGATGCCGACTTACCTGTCGGGTAGGCGACAACAGCTTTGGGCGCTTTACACCCATTTGAGAGCCAGGTTGCCCGCAGTAGATACGCGCACGCGCGTGTGCCCCGCCCTACCCGAAGCGCGTAGGTGCAGGTACGCACGTAGACATCACTGCAGGGTCAGGGTGTAGACACGACTCGTGACCTTGAACGAGTTGACCGCCGATGGACGGCGTTCAAGGTCGCAGACCCGGCTGCCCGCCGGGGCTGTCCACAAGATCGGGAGGTTCGCGGCCAGTGTTGAGCCGGAGGTTCATAGCATGTCTCGTCGGGGCTTCAACGCTGTTCAGCGCGGCATGCAGCCCAGACGACGACGGCGGCCAGCCGGCGTCTACGACGCGGGCGACAACCCCACCGAACACGCCGAGCTTGGGGCCAAGCGCCATCGCGGAAAGAGACGCCCTCGCGGCCTACCGAGGCATGTGGGATGCCTTCGTAGAAGCGGGCGCGGTGTCGGACCCCGACGCCCCCGACTTGCGAAAGTACGCCTCCGATCAGGCGCTCAAGCTGATCGTGAACTCTCTTTACACCAATCGGCAACAGGGAAAGGTCACCAAGGGCGCCTTGACTCTCAGCCCCAAGATCACCGGGGTCAAGCCGGACACAACTCCGACTGAGGCAGGGGTTCTGGACTGCGTCGATTCGACGAACTGGCTGGAGTACAAGGTCTCGGGCGGCCTCTGGGACGACAAGCCCGGTGGCAAGCACCGCACCACCGCGACGGTCAAGGTCTCCGACGGCGCGTGGAAGGTCAGCTCGTTCGTCCTGGAGGAGTCGGGGACATGCTAGGCCGATCGCACTCGCTGATCATGACCGGTGTCGCCGGGCTACTCGGCTGCGTTCTCGTGTCGACGCCAGCCCTCGCCAGCGATGGAACCGGCGGCGTGCAGTGCAACAAGGATGACCCTCGTCCGGCATGTGACGTGAATGCGGGGACTCCCGGTCAGCCTAGCAATCCGGGCGGCGGTAATGGTGGGGGCCAGGGTGGGGACGGCAAGTGCCGCAACCCTGCTGGCCAGGAGATTCCGTGTGAGCGGGACGGTGCGTGGGCGGGGGTGGATGGCTGCTACTACGCGCCCACCGACCCGTCGCCGTCGACCATTGCGGCTCTCGGGGGTCAGCCGGCGGGTGAGGGTGGTTGGTACATGCGGACCTGCTACGGCGACGGCAGTGCGCTCGGAGGTGTGGTGTGGATGGCGGGTGACCCGCCGGTGGTGTCTCCGGCGGTGTTGGCGCGGCAGGCGCGGGCGCGTCTCGATTTGCCGAGGGTCGTCATTCGTATGAATCCGCCGGGTGATCAGCTCGTCAACCTGCCGGCTTGGCTGGCGCTTGACCGGGGGTCGTGGGGATCGCGGTCGGCGACCGCCTCCGTTCCGGGTGTCAGCGTCACGGCGACGGCGCGGCCGGTGAAGGCGAGTTGGTCGATGGGTGACGGGGTGACGGTGACGTGCGGTGGGCCGGGGGCGCCGTGGGTCTCGGGTACCGATCCGGCGAAGGCGTCGCCTGACTGCGGGCATGTCTACCGGCGGTCCTCGGCTGGCTCACCGGGTGGGCGCTACGCCGTGACGGTGACGGTCACGTGGGAGGTGACCTGGGCTGGTGCTGGGCAGTCCGGCACGGTGCCGGGGTTGATCACGACCGGGCAGGTGCAGACCCGGGTCCAGGAGTCGCAGGCCGTCGTGCGTTAGGCCAACAAAGTCAGTTCGTTCGAGCGCCGTTTCCCGAGGAGGCAAGTCATGGCGCTGGATTCCGTGCGCCCAGAAGCAGGTCTGGGCGATCGTGCGGCGGCTGCTGGCGGCCGTGCGGGACGCGGGCCGTGGCGGGCCGCCCGACGGCGGCGCCGGTTGCCGTTCGTCGCGTTGGGCGGCCTGCTGGTGATCGTGTGTGTGCTGGCCTACGCGTACGGGGCGGCGCAGCTCGGTGATCGTGTGCAGGTGCTCGCGGTGGCGCGGCCGGTGGCGGCCGGGCAGCCGATCACCGCTGCGGACCTCAAGCAGGTCTCCGCCGCCCGTGACCCGGGGGTTCGGTTGGTTCCGGCCGCGCAGGCGGTGGAGGTGGTTGGTCGGACGGCGGTGGTGCCGTTGGTGGCCGGCATGTTGCTGACGCCGGAGTTGCTCGGGGATGCCGCGTTTCCGCCCGGCGGTCAGGTGACCGCCTCGGTGGCGGTGAAGCCGGGTCAGTATCCGCAGGGGCTCGCTGCCGGTGCGAAGGTGTCCGTCTACGTGTCGGCCGCGCGGGACGGTGGTCAGCCAGCTCCGGCTGCCAGCTCGACGGCGAGCGGTTCGACCCCGGCGCGGTTGTCGGCCGTGGTGTTGGGGGTTGACCTCGCCGGGGACGGCCAGGGCTCGACGGTCATCACGCTTCTGCTGGCTGCCTCGGACGCGCCGCAGTTGGCGGCTGCGCCAGCTGGCGGTGTGGTGCTGATGCAGACCTCGCCGGCGGGAAGCTGACATGCCTCTGGTGGCGGTGACCTATGTGAAGGGTCGTCCGGGAGCGACGACGACGGCACTCGGGTTGGCCGCGGTCGCGCCGGAGTGGGCGCGGCCGGTGGTGGTGGAGTGCGACCCGGCGGGTGGGGATCTGATGCGCCGGCACCGGTTGGCGGCGGTGCCGAGCGTGGTGGACCTGGCCGCCGCCGCCCGAGGCGCGGCGAGTTCCGGGGACGTGTTCGCCGCCGTGTCGCAGCCGGTGTCGGTGGCCGAGGTGGTGGTGCCGGTGGTGGTCGCCCCGGCGGGTGGGGCGCAGACCCGCGCGGCGTTGCCGGAGCTGACCGGTAACGGTCGGGCGGTGCTGGCCGCGCCGGATCGGGTGGTGGTGGCGGATTGCGGCCGGTTGGGGCCGGGTTCGCCGGTGTGGCCGTTGGTGCGGCTCGCGGATGTGGTGGTGGTGCTGGCTCGGGCAACCGCCGACGAGATGGCTCATCTGCGGGAGCACCTGGGCGACCTCGTCGACGCGGGCGCTGGCCGCCTGGTGGTGCTGCTCGGCGCGGGCGGCGTGTACTCGGCGGCGGACGTGGCGGATGTCGTGGCGACTCACGTCGGGCAGGAGTTGGCCCGCGACCCGGAGGCGGTGAGCGTGCTCGGTCCGTTGCCGGACGACCGCCGGGCGGCGGCGGTGCTCGGCGGAAACCTCGTGGCCGGGCGGCGCTGGCGTCGTCTGCCTCTGATGGCCGCCTATGCGCGGCTGTGGACCGACCTCGGCCCGTACCTGCCCGTCGCGGCCCCGCAGCCCACCGGCGTAACCACGGAGGCGACATCGTGACCGGCCCTTTCCTGTCGACCCCGGGTGCCGGGGAGTCCGGCGAGGTCACGGTGGTGCGGCGGGTTCGGCGGGAGGTCGCCGAGCGGCTGACCCGGGCCACGCGGGCGTACGAGACGGCCACCGGTTCGCCGATGCCGGCCGACGAGCGCGCGGCGACGACCCGGCGGTTGATCAATGAGGTTCTGGACGGGTACGCGACGGAGGAGATGAACGCCGGGCGGGCGCCGCTGCGCCCGGAGGTGGAGTCGCGGGTGGGTCGGGCGGTGGCGGACATGCTGCTCGGCGCGGGCGGCCTGCAACCGTTGCTCAACGACGAACGGATCGAGGAGGTCAACGCCAACGGCTGTGACCAGGTGTTCGTCCGCTACAGCGACGGCAGTCGCGCTCAGGTCGGGCCGATCGCCGACTCGGATGCGGAGATGGTGGAGCTGATCCGTCGCCTGGCCGCTGACGCCGGGCGCGCGGAGACCGGCGGCGAGGGTGCCGAGGAGCGCCGCTGGGACCGGGCCGCCCCGGTGTTGAACCTGCAACTCGCGGACGGCTCCCGCCTGCACGCGATCATGTCGGTGACCCGGCGTCCAGCGTTGTCGATCCGCCGGCACGGCTACGTGAAGGTCACCCTGGCCGATCTGGAGCAGCTCGGCACCGTCAACCCGGTGCTGCGGGAACTCCTTTCCGCTGCTGTGCGGGCGCGGTTGAACGTGCTGATCGCCGGGCGTACCGGTGCGGGCAAGACCACCCTCCTGCGCGCTCTCGCGTCGGCGATCCCACCGGGCGAGCGAATCGTGACTATCGAGGACACCTACGAGCTGGCGCTCGACGCGGACAAGGCCGTGCATCCGGATGTGGTGGCGTTGCAGTCTCGGGAGGCCAACGTCGAGGGTGAAGGTGCGCTCGACATGAGCATGTTGTTCCGCTCGGGGCTGCGGATGTCGCCGGACCGAGTGATCGTCGGGGAGATCCGCGGGCACGAGGTCATCCCGATGCTCAACGCGATGTCGCAGGGTAACGACGGTTCGTTGGGCACCATTCACGCCTCGTCGTCGGCGGGGGCGTTTCACAAGCTCATGCTCTACGCCGCGCAGGCGCCGGAACGCCTCGACCCGGCCACCACCAATCTTCTGGTGTCCGAGGCGGTTCACCTGGTCGTGCACCTGGGGTTCACCGGTGACAACGGGGTGCGGGAGGTGACGTCGGTGCGGGAGGTGGTCGGCGCTGACGGGCTGGCCGTGTCCAGCAACGAGATCTTCCGGCCCGACCGGGACGGCAGGGCAGTCCCGGGTGCGCCCCCGTCGACCGGGCTGCTGTCGGCGCTGGCCCGGTGCGGCTTCGACCCAGGGTTGCTCGATGAAGCCCGCACCGCCCCGGGTGGGGGGTGGACGTGATGGTGTTGACAGTGCCCCTCGCGGCCCTGCTGGGGGCCGGAACCGCGCTCGGGTTGGTCCTGCTGGCGTTGGGCCTGTCGCCCCGGGACAACGAAGGGCTCGGCGACTCCAATACCGAGTCGCGGCTGTCGAGGCTGGCTCTGGCCCGTGGGCCGGTCGACCGGCGTCGGGTAGCCCTGTGCCTGGCTGTGGGCGTGGTCGTCGGTGTGGTGACCCGCTGGCCGGTCGCGGCGGCCCTGGCAGCGGCCGGGGCGTGGATGCTACCGACCATCATCGGCCCGGACCGCGACCACGCCCGCCGGGTGGCCCGGATCGAGGCCATCGCCACCTGGACCGAGGCGTTACGGGACAACCTGTCCGGCGCGGCCGGGCTGGAACAGGCGATCACCGCCAGCGCGATCGAAGCCCCAGAGCCGATCCGCGAAGAGGTGACCCGCCTCGCGATACGCCTACAGCGCAGTTGGCGGCTGCCTGACGCGCTGCGCGCGTTCGCCGCCGAGCTGGCCGACCCGACCGCCGATCTGGTGGTCGCCGGGCTGGTGATGGCCGCACGGGGCAGCGCCGGGCAACTCGGCGACGTGCTGGGCGAGCTGGCCGCGTCCGCGCGGGCGAAGGTCGCCTCCCGGCACCGCATCGCCGCCGCCCGCAAACGTAACCGCACCTCCGCGCGGGTCATCGTCGGTGCCACCCTGGCCATGGCCGGATTGCTGGCACTGCTCAACCGGGGCTACCTGGCCCCGTTCGACACGGCGACCGGTCAGCTCGTGCTCCTGGCCGCTGGTGGCTGCTTCGCTGCCGCGTTCGTCTGGCTCGGCCGGCTCATGCGCGACCGCGACACCGCCCGCGTCCTGGCCGGAATCGCCGCACCAGTCGACGGCGAGGTGGTGCCGACATGACCGGGCTGGTGTTGCTGACCGGACTCGGCACCGGTCTCGGGTTATGGCTCGTGGTGGTGGGCTGGTTCCCCCGCCCGCCTCGGCTGGACAAGGCCCTTGACGCCCCGTACGGGATCGGCCGCGTTGGTGACGCCACCGCCGAGACTCACTCTCTGGGGTGGTCGGGGCGGTGGGGTCGCCCGGCGGTGCGGTGGTTGCGTCGCGCGGGTCTTCCCCTGGCCAGTACCCGCCGCGACCTCGCCACCGTCGACAAGCCGGTCGACGTGCACCTCGCCGAGCAGGCGACCGCGATGGTGTTCGGGCTGCTCCTGCCTCCTGTCGCCGCGACGCTGCTCGTCCTCGCCGGGGTGGGTACCGGCGTGACGGTGCCCGTCGCCGCGTCGCTGGCGCTCGGCATCGCTGGTTTCCTCGCCCCGGAACTGTCGGTGCGCTCGGAGGCCGCCAAGCACCGTACGGCGTTCCGTGATGCCCTGTCGTCCTTCCTGGACCTGGTGGTCATCAGCCTCGCGTCCGGAGCCGGGGTGGACCAGGCGCTCGACGACGCGGCGAAGGTCGGCTCCGGCCCTGCCTACACCGAACTGCGGTACGCGTTGACCGAGGCGCGGTTGGCCCGGGTGCCGCCGTGGGACAACCTCGCCGCCCTCGGCCGCCGGGTCGCCGTCGCCGAGCTACAGCAGCTCGCCGCCACCATCGGGCTGGCCGGCACCGAAGGAGCGAAGGTCCGTGCGTCCCTGCGCTCGCGTGCCATCGCTCTGCGCGCCCGGCAACTCACCGACGCCGAGGGCGAGGCGAACGCCGCGACCGAGCGGATGGCGCTGCCCATCGTCGCTCTGTTCGCCGGGTTCCTGATCTTCCTCGGCTATCCGGCGATGGCCGCCGTACTCGGCGGGCTGTAGGAGGCACCCCGAGTTCACCAATCCCGAACAGACACAGATTCCGTACCCGATTCTGGAGGAACACGCCATGTCCGCTCTCGTCACCTACCTCGCCGCCGAGCTGCGGCACCGCTGGCAGGCGGTGCGCGACACCAAAGACGGCGGCTACTCCACCGAAGCCGTCCTCGTCACCGCCGTTCTCGTGACCCTGGCGATCGTGGTCCTCGGCATCATCGCGGTCAAGGTCACCAGCAAGGCCAACAGCATCAACCTCGGCTGACCAATGCCGCCGACCATCCGGGAACACCGCGCCGAGCGCCCGCCCTTCCCGGCGCTCGGCGCGGCCCGACGGCTGCGCGCCCGGTGGAGGCGGGGGACCGCCCACACCGACACGGGCGCCGCGACCGCCGAGCTGGCCATCGCTATGCCTCTGCTGCTGCTCATCGTCATGTTCGTCATCCAGGCCGGGGTGTTCATGCACGCCACCCACGTTGCCCAGAGCGCCGCGACCCGTTCGGCCAACGCCGCCGCCGGCTACCAATCCAGCGCTGCCGCCGGCCGAGACGCGGGCGAGCAGACCATCGCCGCGATCGGCGACGGGGTCCTCAAGGACCCGTCGGTGTCGGTGACCCGCACCGTCACCGAGGTCCGCACCGAGATCACCGGCACCACCGCGACGGTGGTCCCCGGGGTGCGGTGGACCGTCCGCGCCACCGTCGTACGACCCGTCGAACGCTTCGTGCCAGATGGGGCCGCGCCATGACCCGGGCCGCAGCCTCAACCGGACTCCTCCGACTGCGGCAGGTCATCGCCCTCGATGACCGGGGAGCGAGCACCACCGAAGCGGCCCTCGTCACCCCGCTGCTGGTGGCCGTCATGCTGTTCGTGGTGCTGTGCGGGAGGTTGGTCTCGGCACAGATGGACCTCGACGCCGCCGCCAGCACCGCAGCCCGATCCGCCTCCCTCGCCCGCACCGACGCCGCCGCACGCGCCGAGGCAGACCGCACCGCCCGGGAGACCCTCGCCGCCCGCTCCGTCACCTGCCGACAGGTCACCGTCACGGTCGCCACCGGAGGGCTCCGACCAGGCGGGGCGGTCACCGTGACCGTGGAATGCACCGTCCCGCTGTCCGACCTCGCCTTGCTCTCCGTCCCTGGTACCCGCGTCGTGACGGCCACGGCGACCTCTCCCATCGATGTGTGGCGCGGAGGCCCTTCATGACCCCACCCGATGCCCGCTACTGGCAACGGCTACGCGAGCGTGCCGGCGACGACTCCGGCCAGGTGACCGCGTTCGCGGTCCTGATGATGGTCGCCCTGCTCGCCGTGGCCGGGCTGGTCCTCGACGCCGGCCTGGCCCTCACGCAGAAGGTCCGTGCCCTCGACATCGCCCAGGCTGCGGCCAGGGCCGGGGCGCAAGAACTCGACCTGTACCAGTACCGCACCCGCAACGTCGCGGTACTCGACCCGGCCCGAGCCGCGTCGGCCGCGCAGGCGTGGCTGGCCTCGGCGGGCGCCACGGGCGAGGCCACCGCGACCACGACCACGGTCACGGTGACCGTTCGGCGGACCAGCCGCACCCAGCTCCTGCAGATCGTCGGCGTGCGGCAGCTCGACGTGTCCGCCTCCGCGAGCGCCACCGCCGTGCAGGGCGTCACCGGCCCCAACACCTGACCCGCACCTTGGGAGAGGACAACCGCGCATGTCCCGCACCATCGCCGCCATCGCCCGGACCGTGCGCGCCCTGCTCGCGCTCGCCGTGCTGGCCGGCTTCACCGCCGGGGTGCCATGGCTGCTGATCGTCGCGGCCGGCTGGCCCCTCGACTGGATCGGCTGGCCGCAGCCCGACGCGGTGCCCACGCTGACCGACCTGCACGCCGCGATCACGAGCCCATGGTCGGACAACATGGTCTTCGCGCTGCTGGCCACGATCGGCTGGGTGCTGTGGGCGCAGTTCCTGCGCGACACCACCATCGAGATCATCGAGACGTCCGCCGCCGCGAGAGCCAGCCGGCACGGTCAGCCCCGACCACCGGCGAGTGGACGCGGCCCGATCCGCTGGGTCGCCGCTGTCCTCGTCGGCGCGATCGTCGGAGCCGTGCTGTTCGACGCCGCCCGCGCCGTCACCAGCACCCCCACCGCTGGTGCGGCTGCCGCCGACGCCGCCGCACGCCGCCCGGCCGTTGCCGTCGCCCCGGCACACCCCGCCGCGCTGTCAACCGTGGAGCACGGCCCGCGCCCGGCGCTCACCATCGGCGTGTCCGCCACCAGCACCACGCTCCCGCTCTCCACCCACCGAGACAGCCCATCCGTCCCGTCCTGGGCACGAGACGCCCCGGGCGGAACACACCGCGTCGTCGCCGGAGACAACCTGTGGGACCTCGCCGCAAAGCACCTCAGCGACCCGCACCGCTGGCGGGAGATCTACAAACTCAACCGGGGACACGAACAGGCCAACGGCTACGCCCTCACCGACCCCGACGAGATACACGTCGGCTGGGTACTCGCACTTCCCGCCCGAGAGGCCCCACCAGCAGCCACCCCACCCCACACCGAGGATCCGCCGCCTGGCAGCCCCGACACCACCGCGCCCGAGGCCAACGAGACCGCCCCAGCCGTCCCACCGCCAACGGCCAGCGCCACCCCAACCCCCACCGCCCCGGAGCCGAGCCCTTCACCGCCTACCGCCGAATCCAGCACCCCAGCCGACTCGGCCGATGTCGACACCCCCGCACCGGACACCGACCCATCCGACGACCAGCCGACCGACGATGCCGGAATCACGCTGCCAGCGCAGGGCTGGATCAGCCTCGGCCTGGCCGCCGCCATCGCCGCCGTAGCCGCTCTACTACGCCTACAACGCCGCCGCCGCGCCCGACTGACCTTCCCCGCACCGGTCACCACCGCCCCGCAACGCTCCCCCATGCCGCCCTCTCTGGCCCCCGTCGACATCATCGGCAGCCGCCACCTCAGCCCCAGCAGCGACCACCGCCCCGCCAGCCCCGCCGTTGCGGCACCCATCGGCGTCGACTCGGACGGCACCGAGATCAGCCTGTTCCACCTGCCCGGTCCCGGCGTCGCCCTGCACGGCAACGGAGCCGTACCAGCAGCCCGCGCCATCCTCGCGTCCGTCCTGACCAGCGGCGCGGTCGAGACCGCCAGCACCCGCCCGGTCGTGGTCACCACCGCCGACCTACTCGCCCAGCTCCTGCCCGAGAACGCCCCGGCGGTCGGACTGGACCCCGACGGCACCGCCTACGACGGAGAACGCCTCATCGTGCTCGCCGACACCGCTGCCGCGATCACCCACGCCGAGGAGGAGATGATCGGCCGACGCCGGCTGCTGGACACCTTCGACGCTGAGTCGATCACCGACCTCAACGCCCGCACCGACCACGCCGAGGCCCAGCCGCCGTACGTGCTGCTCATCGACTCCAGCCCTCGGCACGCCGCCCGTCTCCAAGCCGTCGCCACCCATCGCGCCGCCCTGAACCTGCACCCTGTCATCCTCGGCCCGCACGACGGCATCCCCACCATCGAGATCAGCGCCGAGGGCACCGCCACCGGCGACGAACCGCACCCGGTGACCCGGCTGTCCACCCTCGGCGCGGATGACCTCGCCGCCATCCTCTCCATGCTCACCGACGCGATAGCGCGCCCCGAGGCCGGCGCTGACGTTGACGACCCGCCCGCCGAGATCTCGCCGGCCGCGGTGACCACCAAGGCGACCGAACCGGTACCGGCCCAGGCCGACGACGCGACGGCACTGGTCCGCCTCCGGGTGCTCGGCCCGGTCACCGTCGCCACCGACGCCGGTCCGATCGCCACCGGAATGCGCACCGGCTCCTACACCGCCCTCGCCGTCCTTGCCGCCCACCCCGCCGGCCGCACCCTCGACCAACTCGCCGCCGACCTACACCCCAACGCCGACCCGGCCGCCGCCGTCAAACGCGTGCGCACCGACATCACCTCCGCCCGGCGGGTGCTCCGCGCCGCCACCGGCCACGAGGAACCCATGTTCATCGTCTACGACCCGGCCACCGGCCGATACCAGCTCGACCCGCAGACCGCCACGGTGGACCTCTGGCAGATGCTCACCGCCATCGACCAGGCCACCACCACCGACGAC
This sequence comes from Micromonospora sp. NPDC057141, assembly GCF_042670805.1. Taxonomy (NCBI): domain Bacteria; kingdom Bacillati; phylum Actinomycetota; class Actinomycetes; order Micromonosporales; family Micromonosporaceae; genus Micromonospora; species Micromonospora sp. NPDC057141. The sequence continues at coordinate 21,602 of NZ_JBHUVA010000062.1, forward strand.
GAAACGGCCATGCTCACCGCGCTACGCCAGGCCACGCAGCTGTATGGAGGTGACTTCGCAGAAGGCCACGACCACCCCTGGGCCACCGACTACGCCACCAGCTACCGCCACCAGATCCTCACCGCCCACGCCCGCATCGCCGAGATCCTCGAACCCGACCACCCCGACCAGGCTGTTGCCGCCCTCGAACACGCCGCCGACCTCGACCCCGTCAACGAGGAGCTGTACCAGCGGATCATGCGCATCCACGGCCGGCAGCAGCGGCCCGATGCCGTCCGGCGCACCCTGCGCCGGTTGGAGGAGCGTCTCGCGGATCTCGGCGACGCCGAACCGTCCCAGGCCACCCGCCGCGTCGCCGAGCGCCAGCTCCGGCCCGTTGCCCCCGCTGGTGGAGGACGGTCGTGAACCACCGCCAGCTCCAACGGATGCAATGGGCAGTACGGGCCACACTGGTCCTCGGCGTAGCCGCCTCGGTCACCGCGAACATCCTGCACGCCCAACCAAACCCGATCTCCCAGACCATCGCGGCATGGCCGCCCCTGGCCCTCCTGATCACCGTCGAGCTGGTCACCCGCATACCCGTCCACCGGCGCTCACTCGGCGCCATCCGGATCGTCGCCGCCTCGACCATCGCCGCCATCGCCGCCTGGATCAGCTACCACCACATGGTCGGAGTCGTCGCACGGTACGGCGAAACCGGCACCGTCCCCTACCTCCTACCACTGTCGGTGGACGGGCTGATCATCGTCGCGTCGGTGTCGCTCGTGGAACTCGCCGCCCGCCGCCGCGAAGCCGAACACACACCGCACGCCGTAACGGCGGAGACCCCACCGGCACCATCTCCCGGTCAGCCCATCGACTCGACGCCCGTCGAGACCATGCCCGAAACCAGCGACACCAGGCCAACCGGTCGGAGTCCACAGTCCGAACCTCCTTCCCCGGATGCCGATGCCGACGGGTCGGCCCACGGCGGGACTCCTGACGTGGCCGACCACCGGGACAACGATCAGGAAGCGGACGGCAGCCAGACTGCTGCTGACCTTGACGCGGAACCTGACAATGACGACCCATCCGACGAGACCGACGACATCGACGTCGACCTCGCCCCGGACCTGGTGCCGCTCCTGCCCGCCGCCCGCGCGGCCCGTGACGAACTGACCCGCGAAGGTCACACCGTCAGCCGGGATGCCCTCGCCCGGCGGCTACGCCAGAACGGCCACTCAATCCGCAACAGCGCCGTCTCACAACTCCTCGCCACGCTGCGCCAGGAGACATCGCCGGTCAACGGCACCCGGCCCACGGCATCGGTCTAACGTGCCGACGTCAGCTCACCGCAGGATCAGACACGCGAGGAGGCCACCCGTGGCCGAGCCTGCCCGCGCGGCCAGCGCCGCCCGCCCACCCCACCCGCAACACTGCCCGCCCTGGTGCATCGACTGCCGCCACGACGACGCCGACCCCTTCTCACCCCGAGCACTCCTACACCGAGGCGCGGCCGACGCCGTGCACGTCTACGACCAGGAATGTCTCTTGGTTGAGGCACACGTACGGGTCGCCTACTGGGACAAGACCCCGAGCTGGATCGGCACCGATCCAGCTCACCTGGAACGCCCCTACGTCGAGTTCAGCGTCCCGACCGAGGACGGCCTACAACTAAGTCTCAACCCCGAGCACGCTCGTAGCCTCGCCGCCGCCCTGCTCCGTGCCGCCGACGCAGCCCTTCGGGGTAACGCCCTGCAGTAGCAGAAGCAAACGCGAACGGCGGCACGTGTTCCGAGCGCAAGGCTAGGTGCGGCTGCAAGGCCCACCAGCCGACCTAAGCCCAGCCGATCCCTTGACCTGCGACTCTGCCGATGCAGTAACCGTGATGGGGGGTCTACACGAAATCTTTCGATCGGTGCCAATCTTCGAGACCTGACAGCGCCGGCTTGGTCTCTGCCCCATCACCGCGAGTAGGCAAGGTTGTGGCGCGGCAGGTATGGCGAAGAGCGGGCCGAGCACCTTGCAGGTGGTCGCTGAGCAGCTTCTCGAAGGCGGCCCGGCCGAATACCACCAGCGACGCGGCAGAGAGGATAATTGAGTCGTGGAAAAGAACTCGGCAGGTTGGGCACAACGACCGCTTTACGTCGTCCTGTTTGACTCAGAAGAGGATGATTCGGATCAGCCTGTGCGATCGGAACCGTTCGGTGAAGATGAGCCAGGCACCGTCCCCCACCACCTCGACCGAGCCGTTGCGGCTGCGTTGCCTGCGCTCTGGTACTGTCTTCACCTGCCGAACGATCTTACTCAGATGCTCGATTTGCCGGCGAATGCCATCACCGCGTTGCAGCGCCTCGATCTCTCGCATGACATTCTCCTCATGCCGACGAAGTTTTTTACCGAGAAGCTGATCCGTAATCTAGCAACGACAGCGCATCCGATGCTGGTGATCTGTCCGGATGATCGACTCGATCACGTCGCGCCCATCTCTAAAAGCCTTGGGTTTGCGTTGGCCGCAATTGGTTTCTCACGGCTGTCCGACGAATCTCTTCACGAACATTGGCGCCAGATTCATCGGCATCACCTGTCCGACCAGCCTTACCTCGGACGTGAACCGAGTCTGCCCGGACGTCTCGATCTCGCGCCGGCAGCCCTGCCGATGCGCTGGCTAGCAAGACAATACATTGATAGGCCGTGGGCCGAAATCGGAAGCGAATCTGAGATCGACCCACTCGTAAAGGACGCCATCCGCCTTCTCTTGGGCAACGCGACGACAAACGCACTCGATCAAGCGGGCGCAACACAAGAGGAAGCCATTGCCCGGTGGGACGAGACATTTTCTGAGCAGATTAAGCGATTCTCGCCCGTCGTCACAGTGTCGATGCCGGGCGTCCCCGCTAGCTACTCACGTATGGCGCTAACCCCGGCCACACGGTCGCGGGTGCGGCGAATACCCTCCCTTGATCCTGAGGACAAGTGGTCACTGGAGATCGGGACGAGGCCGGATTCCCTGACAGAACGAGCTGCTATCGAACTCGTCGTCACCCGGAGAGCGATCGGCCGAGGTGGCATCGGGATTCCCTTGCCCGAGGTTCCACAGGAGGCATTCACTCAACTCGCCGAGCTCGAACGGCATTTCGAGGGGACTGTGAACGGCACCAAGGTGTGGCGGATGCTTGAGAGGCTCAACCAAGCAGCCAACGTATCCTGGACTCCCGGTGTCCTTACGGCCATCAGTCGCGCGTCAATGATTTACGCCTACACCAACTTCCCGATTGGTCTCCTGCGTCTGCCGTCGGACAGCGCTCCGCTGATGACACGCGTGCCCATCGCATACCGGCCTGTGCTGCCCTTGACCCGTACGCTTCAGCTTGAACTAACCTCGATCGTTCGCGGGGTTGACGTGTTGGTGTGACCCGCCCGGCTCCATCGTTGTAGGTCGATGCTGACGGTGGGTGGGCATGGTGAAGGGCCGTCTGTCGCGGCGGTGGGCGTGGTCTCCTGGGTTCCTCCGGTCGGTGGGGCAGCGGCTGTGGTGTCAGCCGGGGTCGGGGATGGCCGCGATCCGGGTGAACGCGGCGGTGATCTGGTCGGCCCAGGGCCAGGTCGTGGGGATGCGTAGCCGTCGGCGGCGTTGGCCGTGGACCAGACGCGCGGCGGTGTGTAGCAGGCGGTAGCGCAGCGTCTTGGGTTCGCAGCGGGCCAGGTCGCCGGTCAGGGTGAGGATCTGCAGCCAGGCGATCAGGTCGGCGGCGATCGCGGCGAGGATGCACCAGGCCTGGTTGATCGGGAACTCGCGGGAGGGCAGCCGGCGAAGGCCGGTGTCCTTGGCGCAGCGGATCCGGTCCTCCACGCGGGCGTGAGCGCGGTGGCGGGCCTCCAGCCACTGCAGGGCACCAGCGCGGGTGTTGGTGACGAACGCGGTGTAACGCCAGCCGTCGCGTTCCTCGAACAGCGTCAGTTGCGCGCCGGGGTGTGGCCGTTCCCGGCGGACGATGACCCGCATCCCGGACGGCCAGCCGGTCAGGGTGAGTAGGCCGGTCAACTCTGTGACGTGCGCGCCATCGCGGACACCACCGTCGGCGTTGATCGCCGGTGTCCAGGCCGAGGCGGGGACCTTGGTGATCGCCTGGCGTTCCGGCTCGCCGATGGACCAGCCGATCGAGTACTCGACCGTGCGGCCCCGCTTCGCGTTCTGGGCGGTGAGCCAGTCGAGCACGGCGTGGGTGGCGCCGGCAGAGTCGGCCCGCACCAGCAGATGCCGCCGGTGGGCGGCTGGGACCTGCGTGAACGCCTCGCCCAGTACGTGCAGGTGGTCGGCGGCGGTGTTCGCTCCGGCGTTGCCCGGCCGAAGCTGGATGGCCAGCATCTCCCCGGTGTTGTCGCAGGTGACGAGGAGGGGATGGAACCCGAAGGTGCGTTTGTAGGTCTTGTCGACTCTGCTGCCGAATTCGTGACACGCCGTCGGGATCGTTTTGTGTGGCCGGTTGCGAGGTGATGATTCTTGTTCGTGGCCGTGTTTCCTTCCGTCGGCGGCTGCGGGATGGGGTGTACGGGTGTCGATGCAGCCGCGGTCGTGGGTTCGGATTCCGGAGCAGACGGTGGTGGTGGCCCGCGCGGCGTTCCCGAACGGCAGCGTGGCGATGTCCGTCCGTGACCGTCTGGGCGTGGTGTTCAACGACGAGCAGTTCACGGCCGCGTTCGGGGTCCGCGGCGCCCCGGCCGAGTCACCGGGAGCCCTTGCCCTGGTGACCGCCCTGCAGTTCACGGAGAACCTGACCGATCGGCAGGCCGCGCAGATGGTCGCCCGGGCCATCGACTGGAAGTACGCGCTCGGTCTGGAGCTGACCGATCCCGGCTTCGACGCCAGCGTGCTGTCCAAGTTCCGTACCCGGCTGGTCGAGCATGGCCTGGAAGAACAGGTCTTCACCCGGATGCTGACCGCGCTGGCCGGTGAGGGCCTGATCGGTGCACGTGGGAAACAGCGCACCGATTCCACCCATGTGATCAGCGCGGTCCGTGACCTCAACCGCCTGGAACTGGCCGGCGAGTCGGTGCGGGCCTGTCTGGAAGCCCTGTCGGTGACCGCGCCGTCCTGGCTCGCCACCGTGATCGACGTGGCCGAATGGGCGCACCGGTACGGGCCGCGTATCGATTCGTGGCGGTTGCCCGGCTCGCAGGCCAAGCGAGACCGGCTCGCCCAGGTCTACGGCGCCGACGCCGTCGTGCTGCTGCGCGCGGTGTTCGCCGCCGAGGCTCCGGCATGGCTGGCCGAGCTGCCCGCGGTGCGGACGCTGCGGATCGTGCTGGTGCAGAACTATCTGATCACCACCGACAGCAGGGGGCGGGAGGTGATCCGGCGGCGAGAGGCGGACACGGACGGTCTCCCGCCCGCCAGACACCGGACCACCTCGCCATACGACCCCGACACCCGGTGGGCCGCCAAAGGCGATGACCTGTTCTGGAACGGCTACAAGGTCCACCTGACCGAGACCTGCGACCACGACAGCGAATCCGACATCGCCAGCGACCACGACGGTGAACCCGAGCCCCGTCCGGCGCCGAACCTGATCGTCAACGTGGCCACCACGCCGGCCACCGTCCCCGACGTGAAAGCCACCACCAGCATCCACCAGCAACTGTCCCAACGCGGGCTACTGCCCGGCGAGCACTACCTCGACTCCGGATATCCCTCGGCCGACACCATCGCCACCGCGGCACAGACGTTCGGCATCACCATGGTCACCCCGGCCCTGCTCGACCAGTCCGCTCAGGCCCGCGCCGGCACCGGCTACGACAAGGCCCACTTCAGCATCGACTTCGACACCCGGCAGGTCACCTGCCCCCAAGGACAGACCAACACCAACTGGAGCCCCGCAAGCCAACGCGGCATCGAGGTCATCGTGATCAAGTTCGCCGGCGCCACCTGCAGCCCATGCCCGGCACGCACCCAGTGCACCACCGCGAAACGCGGCGGCCGGCAACTCACCTTCTACCCCCGCGACCTGCACCACGCCCTCACCGCAGCCCGTACCCGGCAGAACACCGACAGCTGGCACGACAAGTACAAGCTGCGTGCCGGCGTCGAAGGCACCATCAACCAAACCCTCGACATCACCGGCATCCGCCACGCCCGCTACCGCGGCCTGCCGAAAACCCGCCTCCAACACGTGTTCTCCGCGATCGCCGTCAACCTCGTCCGGCTTCACACCTGGTGGACCGAACACCCCCTACCAACAGCCCGCACCAGCAACCTCCAACGCCTCGACCACGCCCTCGCCGCCTGAACCGAATTCGGCAGCAGAGTCCTTGTCCGCGCCTTCCTTCTCACTGTGCGCTACCAGCAGGGTCGCGTCGACGTCCAGGACCACCACCCCGGCCCCGACGTCCCGACCCGCGGCCCGGGCGGCCGGCAACCGGTCGAACAACGACCACACCCGGGCCCGCACCTTCGCCCGCGCCCGGGCGATCCGCCGCACCCGTACGTTGTCGACCTCGGCCAGGGCCCGCCAGCACGTCGCTGGCGAGGCGACCTGTCCGAACACGTCCGCTTGATGCCGGACCACGTCGATGTCGGCGATCGCTTCACCACCGTCAGCGATCATCACCGCGAGATCGGTCAGGACACGACCCCGGTCCCTGCCCGGCGTGAACCCCCGCCGTGCCACCGCCTGCGACAACGCCCCAGTCAAGCCGGTCCTGTCAGCGAGGACACGTAGCAACACCAACCCGGCGTGCGACACCACACCACGACCGCCGACCTCGACGGACAACCCTCTGGACCAATCGGTACTCTGCACCTACGAAGTGCCTTCCGCGCGTGGAACTCTGAACGACTCGACACCGGTCAGTTTTCCTTACGTGGCAGGCACTTCGCTGTCTCTGCAGACCCTTCCCAACCCTCAAGATCACAACAGCCGTGAAAGACCGAGGTTAGTCGTAGTCCCAACCTGGCATCAGCGGCGGTCTTGATCGCGCCGTCGAGGTCAGCGTGGATAGGCACGGCTGCCCGAACGGGCACCACGCCGAACGCTGCCAGAAGGGATCACAGATGACCGACACAACGCCCGGCCTCCGTACGATCGAGGTCGCTGACGACGTGTACGACGTGCTGAAGCGCACCGCCGACAGCCGAGACACCGACATCAACGGTGCGCTGCGCTACTTGATCGAGGTTCCGACGCCTCGGGCTGCCGTTGAGGACGACGACGAAGGCTGAACCGCTCGTACGACAGGTGCCGCCGAGGCCGGGCTGACCCGACTCGGCGGCACCTGTCGTACTCAGGCCGTTTGCCCGGAAGTGGTACCGCTTGCCGCGTTCGCGGCGGCAAGCAGTCGCTGCGCCGTGCGCTCGGTGATGCCGAGTTGCTGAGCGAGCGCGACGCCGAGGCCGCGCCGGTCACGCCCAGCGCGGTCCGCCTCGGTGAGGAGCGCGATGGCGGCGGGAAGCCGAGGATCGTCGGCGTACGGGTGCGGCTTGCGGGCACCGGTCGTGCCGGGGGTGCGGCCGGTGGACTGCCGGCCCGTCCGGGCGTCGGCGACGGCCCACACGGTGCGCCGGAACCACAGTCGGCGCACCCGCCCGTCCGGCAGCGTCTCGACTCGGTCGGGGTGGTGGTACAGGGTGTCGGGCAGGTTGCGGTACGAGCCGTAGCCGAGGACCCTCGCTGCCGCGCCCGAGCCGATGAGGTCGTCGGAGTCGCCGCGGCGGTCGACCTTCGTCAGCTCGGCGCGTTTCGCGGCCTGGTGCGCGGCGTGGAATGCCTCGATGTCGTCGAGCCAGAACCACTCGCGGCCGTCGTGCTGGAAGCCTTCGGGGAAGTTGAACCGGGCGCGGTGGCGGTGCCAGTGGTTGACCGTGGAGTATGCCGCGCCAGTGTGCGCGGCGACTCCGGCGCGGTCGAGGGCGATCCGTGCGCCGATCATGCGTCGTGCCACGCCCTTATCCTCCCTCCGGTGCCGGGTCGCTGCCGGTGCGGTGGCATCGAGCGGGTATGGCTCGCCGTAGGATCGGCGGCACGCCCTGACTCGGGTAGAAGCGGTCTTGTATCCGTGGGCGGCCCGGAGTGGGCGAGGTGGCCGGTCGGGGTTGCACGCACCCTCGGATGTGCCCGCCGGCCACCGACCCACTCCGGTTACTTCGGTGGGCGCAGCACTTTCCAGGCCACCTGCGCCATGCGGTCGATGCGGAGCGCGGCCAGTTTCGCGCGGGTGGCGGGTTTGAGCGCGTCGTACACGGTCAGGATCGCGGCGGCGGTGGTCGCGTCCACCAGCACCCCGTCGATCTTGCGGCACGCGCCGCCCTTCGCCTCCCGCAGCAGCTCGATGACGCGGGGGTCACCTGCTGTCGCGTCGTCCGGGAGCGCGTCGATCTCGGCCAGCCCTTCGCAGTCGGGACAGGTCACGAGGTGCGGGTCCTCGGTGACATGGCTCAGCGGCACGTCGGCTGCGCCACACACCGGCCCCATTCGGCGGCGGGCCTTCGCGTGCGTGAGGGCGGGCCATCCGTGCCGCCCCGTGGTGTCGGTCATGGTGCCTCTCCCGTCGGGTGGGTCCAGATGCCGAGTGGGTGACCCGGCGCGATGCGGCCTCGTCCGGGGGCGAGGGTGTCGAACACGTCGGAGTACCGTTCGTGGAGCTGTCCTCGGGTGCGCATGAGGTGTTTGCCTCGGGTGAGCTTCGGGGGCAGGGACTCGACCACCCGGCCGATCAGCCCATACAGGTCACGGCTCTCAATGAGGTGGGCGCAACCGTCGCACGCGGACCAGCCTTCGCCCCACGCCTGGGTGAAGGCGTGCTCGGTGTCGGTGCGGCGTACCCGTGCCGCGTGGTGCTGAGACTGGTAGTCGCCTACGGCGATGACCTGTGCGGTGACTCGGCGGGCGTCGGTGATCTGGTTGGCGCACCGATAGATCCAGGCGGCGTCGGGTGCGGAGCAGAAGTCGCACTCGATGATCGGGTCGAGGACCTCCGTGATGGGTGCGGGCTCGGGGCGGTGGTCGCTGCGTTGGCCGCGCTGCTCGGCCGCGTGCAGGTACTCCACGACGATGCCCAGGTTGTTGTAGCGGATGTTGAGGGCTCGGCGGCAGCGGCGGCAGTAGAGCGACTCCGGAACGGGCGCCGTGCTCGCGTTGAGCGTTGCCGCCTCGGGGAGTCGGGCGGATTCCTCGGGGTGCGGGGAGCGCGATGGCATTACTGGTCGCCTCCGTCCTGAGGGCGGGTGGTCTGCGGCCGGGTGGGGTCGGCGAGGTCGATGGTCAGTTCGAGGCGCAGGCTCGCGAGGTCGATCAGCCGCCGCAGCAGGCTCGCCGTTCCGGTGCTGAATTCAGCGTCGTAGTCGTGCGCGATGCGGCAGGCATCGCGGAGAGCCACCCCAGCCTTCGTGAACGCGGCCTCCAAGGCGGCGCGGTCGTCGGCGCGGGTGCACGACACCACGTCATCGGCCGGGTAGGTGCGCTCGGTCCCGGTGGGGAACCGCAGGGTGTAGCGCAGGGCGTAGGTGGTGTGCGGGGTGGAGTAGACAACGTCGGTGACGGTGCCCAGGCGCTGCTCGATGGCGTCGGCCGGTGTGACCACCCGGGCCGTGTCGCCACACTCCATAGACCAGTACATCGGTACTCCGTTCACAGTGTGGGCAAAGTCAGCGGATGGAGTTCTTCGAGGAGGGCGTCCGGTTCGTCATGCCTGCCGCCCTTCGTCGCTGGCCGGCTCGTCGCCGGTGGCCGGGTGGGGTGGGAAGGCGGGGAGGATGCTGGTGAGGGTGCCGCCGGTCTGCTCGTCGGTGATGGCGGCGCAGGCGATGAGTGCGGCTCCGGCGGCGAGGGCCTGGGCCGGGGTGTACCGCACGCGGACGGCGCGGGTGCCGTCGAGGGTGGTGGCGCGGACCTCGACGCGGCCTCGTTGCCAGGTGGCTACGGGAAGGTCGGTGTCCGGTACGGCGGTCATGGTCCCGCGTAGTGCCTCCCGCAGTGCGGCGCGCAGGTGCTCGCGTCGGCGAGCGGCGATTGCCTGCCAGTCCGACGCCTTCTTCGTGTGCGCCGTGTGGTCGTCTCCGGCGCAGGAGGCCGCGCGGGCGTGGAATCGTTCGGCGTTGCCGGTTGCCTGGGCGAACTCGGCGGCGAGGTCGAACAGTCGTTCTGGGTTCATGCGGATACTCCGTGTGAGTCAGAGGGGGGCGTCGCCCGGTGTGCCGCGCGGTCCCGGGTCGGATCGGTGGCCGCGCGGCGTACCGGGCGATGGTCAGGAACGGGCGACCGGCGGGCCGGCGGCACCGTCCGGGGTGGCCTGCCGACCGGTGACCCCGGTAGGGGCGAACGGGGGTGCGGCCTTCACGTGCGGCAGGCCGGGTTCGAGCTTCTGACCGATTCGGTCGAGGCTGATCGCCCCGTTGGCGGTCAGGTGCGCGCCCACGGCGAGGGCCTGCGCGCCGGTGAGCAGGACGACGAGGCGGCGGTCCGAGGTGTCGTGCACGTGCAGCTCGACGTGGCCGTTGGTCAGCGGCCGGACCGGCATGAACCGCTCGACCTGCGCCGCGCGGGGCAGTCCCGCGCGGATCGCCGTGACCAGTTCCCGCCAACGCTCGTCGACGAGTGCGTCGAATCGGGCGGCGCGTTCGGTCAGGGTGGCGTGTTCAGCGTGGCTGGTGGAGTGTTCGGCCAGCGCGCGGGCGACCTCAGCCCGCGCGAACTGGGCGCACACCTCGTTGGCCAGCGCGATCACGGCCGAGTCGGTGGGCACCGAGGCGGGTGGTGGCGCGACGACCGGCTCGGTGCGGACTTTCGCTGTGCCGGTGGCGCTGTGCGCCCCGGTGGCGGGGCCGGGCTTGTTCCTCTTCTTCTGGCGTCGGAACCATGGCCAGCGCATCTCAGACCGCCAGCAGCTCGAACGCGCGGGCCTTCAGGTCAGCACCGGCACCGGTCAGCGCCCGGCTCGCCCGGACGAGGTCGGTCTTGGCGGGGGCGAAGTGGTCGATGTACTCGGTGATGGCCTGGTAGCCGGCCCACCGGGTGCCCTTGATCGCCTTCTGCGTGTCCGCGTCCCGGATCAAGTACCGCAACGTGTTCGTGCGCTGCTTCGCGTTGTTGCGCGCCGTGTCGGAGGCGTCGTCGGCGAGGGGCCACACCTGCGCGACGATCTTCTCGAACTCACCCATGGTCAACGACTCGTTGATCATCTTCTCGGCCTCGGCCTCGAAGGCGTCGAACGCCTTCCACATCAGCCCGAGGGCCTGCCGCGCCTCAGAAATCTTGCTGGTCACGTTCGAGGTGTGCCGAAACGTGTACGAGCTACGCGACCGCTGGTAAGCGAGGGCCTGCGTGTTCGCGCACACGATCCGCACCGGCGTCGCGTCCAGGCGAAGCGCGGCGGTGCCATCGTGGGAGGTGGTGGCCGCGAGGTACAGGTCCATGTCATCCACCCCGGCAATGCGCATCGCCGTCGGCAGCTTCATGGTGACGAACACCGACCGGCCCTTACGCATCGAGCCGGCGGTCTCGAAGTGCGCGCCGGAGGCGTCGACCAGGAGGTTGAGGGTCTCGGCGACCTGCTCGTTCTGCACCACGCTGTAGTCCTCACCGACCACCCCGAGATACTCGGTCTCGCCGGTGGCCGGGTTGGTGCGAACGGTCATGTACTTGTCGGGGCAGTCGACCTTCGTCACCCCCCGCTCGGTCACCTCGATGCCCTGAAGGGCGATCTTGCGGACCTCCCACCCGCCGAGCCACGCCTTGCTCATGACCTCCTGCGCGGTCATGCAGGCGTCGGTGACGGTGCCGAGTTGGTGCCAGGCGGTCAACCGCGCGGAGGCGAAGGCCGTCTGCCCGTTGGCGAGAGTTTCGAGTTCGTGTGCCATCGTGGCACCCCTTCCAGCTTGTAATTTCGGGCGGGCGGCGGGCCGGGGGTTGCCACCCCGGCCGCGCCGTCACTAACAATGTTTCCTGCCTCTATCCGCCGATCAAGATGATCGGTTCGAGTCGATGAAGGTTTCTGTGGCGAATCTGACGCCCGCCGCGCGGCGTGGCCTATCGGGTGTCGGTGGCCGGGTGTAGCCGCCCGTCCGTCCCGTACAGGTACACGCGGACGGTTTTGAACGGGGCCGGTAGGTACACGGTGAACCCGTGTTCGGGGATGAACCGGGTCTGGTAGGCGCGGGTGATGCCCAACAGGTACCGGTCGGGTTTGTCGCCGTGCGACCCTGGCGGGATGATGCCCGCCCCGGGCCGGTCGGCACGGGCGCGGCGGTGCCGACCGAGCGCGATGTGTGGGCAGAGTGACAGGGCGGCGGTCATGCACTCGGGGTGCCCCGGCGGGTCGGCGTAGCGCATCAGCTCGGCGGCCCTCGGGCCGCCGAGGAACGCCACCCAGTAGCCCATGGGCTCACCGCACAGCGAGCATCGTCGTTCGACCGCGAGGCGGGTCGAGACGGTGGTGTTGATCGTGGTGAAGTCCACGTGCGACCCGCCGCCCGTGGAGTCCGGGTGGATGTTGACCGGCGGGATGGGTAGGCCGCGCCGCGCGTCGTGAGGACGCGCGGCCAGCGAGGGCGGGATGTCGGGCCGGTTGGCGGCCGGGCCGGTGGCCGATGAGCCGGTCACGAGGCACCGTCCGCGCGGGTGGACCGGGCGTCGGTCACGGTGACGTGCGGTAGCTGTGACCGCAGTACGGCGTGTGCCTGTTCCCATTGCGCCTCGGTCAGGGGCAGGGTGACCGGTTCGAGGTTCGCGGCGGTCATCGTCACGGCCATGATGTCGGCCTCTTCCGCCGAGTCGAACACGGCCACCATGTCGCCCCCGGCAACCATGTAGACGCGGGGGTCATCGGCGGGCCGGGGCACCGGGGCGGTGCGGCGGTGTTCGGTCAGCCACCGGCCGACCACCTCGGTCGGGTCGCCGGTCAGGGTGCCGGTGTCGTAGCCCTCGCCATCGAGCCACGCGAGGTGATCGGCGACGGTCCAGTCAGGATGGATGAGCCACGATTGCCGTACGGCCTGCCACATGGTCAGGCGTGCCGGAGCGCTGATCGGGTCCGCCGGTTGTGAGCCGTGCGGGCCGGGCACCGGGCATAGCGGGGTGCCGTCGTGGTGGGACGTGGCCGGGCGTGAGGCGAACCCGTCGAGGGGCCAGCGACGCGGCGGCACGGGCCGGGCCGATTCGCCGCATTCGGGGCAGCGCAGCGACCCCGGCGCGGCCGTTGGGCCGTGGGGGTGTTTGTGGGGGGTGGTCATGGTCTGTTCCTTCCGTGGGGCTGGTGGGTGGGCGTGCGGGTGCCGGGGCCGGGCATGGGTGCCCGGCCCCGGCGGGGCGGTAGGTCAGGCCGCTACCGGCGCGGCGGTGGTCTCGTCGGTGCCGGCCTCGTCGGTGCTGGTCTCGTCACCGGCGGGCGGGGCGGTGTCGGTCTGCGACGCGGCCATGAACGCGCGGACCTCGGCGGTCGGGGCGGGCGGGTTGTCGGCGAGGGCGTAGGTTTCCGGGGCCTCACGGGTCAGGATCAGCACCCCGAACCCGGTCAGCTTTTCCATGCCGTTGCGGACCGCACCGGGGCTACGTCCGCCGATCTCACGGGCGACGGTGCCGGGGGTGACATCGTGGCCGGGGCCGAGGTCACGCATGAACGCCTCGACCCGGTTACGCAACTCGTTCTTGCCCAACTTGGCCGACCCGTCGCTGTTGATCTCACCCGTGGCGCGTCCGGTGCCGGTGGCGCGGCGGGCCGAGGGGCGGCGGATCTTGCGGGTGTGCCCGCACGTCGGGCACGTGGAGTGCGTCGGCGCGTTGGCCGGGTCCACCGTGGCGAGGTCACCGTCCCCGATCACCCACAGCTCGTCACCATCCTCGGTGACCGGCAGGCGACGGGCAGCACCGGCAACCTCCATCGCGGCGAGGATCGTGTCACCCATCGCCACCGACAGGCCGCTCTCGTTGATCGCCGCGTCTGCCGTGATGCCGTCCGGGTGCCCACCCAACACACCGGCCATGATCAACACCTTCAGGTCAGGCTGACGCGGGGCGACCGGCACCCCCGACACCGGCGCACCGGACACGGGGGCCTCCGGGAGGGCGGACTCGTCCGCCCCGCCGCCCCCGTTCGCGTCGTCGGCGGGGGTCGCCTCGCCGGTCGCGTCCGGGGCCGCGTCGGTGGTGTCGTCGGCCGGGGTCGGCTCGTCGGTGGTGGCGGGGTGCCAGACGTCGGCGCTCTTGCGGTTGCCGTTGGTCGGGCCGGGGGTGCGGGTGGCGGTGCCGTCGGCCTCCATCGCGGCGAGGGCCTTGGAGGCCGTGGACTGTCCCACCCCGGCCTCGGCGGCGAGGTCACGGACGGTGATGCCGTCGGGGTGGTTGGCGAGGGTCCGGGCGACGGTGGCGGTGGCGGTGGCGGTGGCGGTGGCGGTCGGGGCAGTGTTGGCGTTGGTGGACATGGCGAATAAACCTCCGCGCAATAGGGGTCGGCAATAGCGATTCCGCGTGCGCGTGGTGCGCATTGTTTTGCGGTTCCGCCGGGGCGGTTTTTGTTGCCCACGTCCATGGACCCTCTGCACGCGACGATTGTCAACCCCGTCGCGCAAGACTCTTTACGGGGACCGCCCCGCGCCGCTTCCGTCCTCGATTCAGGAACCGCTACCGCAGCCCGAAACGCCATTTGACGGCCCCATGCCCGACGCTGCGGCACGTTCGGTGCGGCTCCCTGGTGCCGCATAGGGTCGGCGATACGGGGGCCGCTCACACCGTCTTACGGGGTCGCGGTTTTCGGGTTGAAACGACTACGCCGCGCGCCCGGCGGACCGGACGCGCGGCGCTCACGGCAACCCACGGGGGCCTTCTTGAATTGTGCGAAAAATCACTTCACGAATCTACAGGACCACGCCCTTTTGGCGCATGAAAGGAACGGGGTCAACGGCGTTGTTCTCGGCGGCGGGATAGCCTTCGTGGATCTCGTAGTGCAAATGTGGACCGGACGAGTTCCCGGAACTCCCGACCTGGCCGATAGGCTGCCCCGCTATCACGGTCTGCCCGGTCCGCACCATCGGCTGTCGCACCATGTGGCAGTACCGCGAAACGATGTCGCCCGCGTGGCGGATCTCCGTATACCAGCCGCACCCGCCGAGGCCCGGGTAGCCGTCGCTGTCGCACGGCATCGGCCCGCCGGTGGGTTCCCACGAGTTGCCCCCGATGTTGCACCGGACGCGCACCACGACGCCGCCGGACGCGGCACGGATGACGGTGCCTTTCGGGGCCATGATGTCGACCCCGTCGTGGCCGGGCCGGTCGCTGGTGCGGAAGCCGGAGCCGGCCGCGCCCGCCACGGAGCGGGTCCACCCGGAGGCACTGATCGGCGCACCGTCGCACACGGGCAGCGTTCCGCCGGTGTACGCGGCGACGATCTCGGTTGCCCGTGTCTCGTGTTTGGCATAGGCGTCCGGATAGGCGGACCGTTGCACCTTCTGTGCGGCCTCGGTGAGCGGTAGCCGTTCCCACCCAGGCACCCGCAGCAACGCCTCGTAGAGCATCCCGGCGGCGTATTCGGGGTTCATGATCTGTTCCGGGGTGCCCCATCCTTGCGACGGTCGCTGTTGGAACAGCCCCAACGAGTCATGATCGTTGTTCGGACCGAGGTGCCCGTGGTTGATCAACGAGGATTCCTGGAGCGCGGTGGCAACCGCGATCACCCACCCGCGCACCGGTACCCGTAACCGCTCACCCACGGTCACGACCACCGAGGCGTTACGGGCCTGCTCAGCCGACAACCCCGCCGGAGTCGCACCCGGCGCGGTGACCGCCCCGACGCAGCTACCCCCGCCCCCGCCCCCGCCGAACACGGACGAGACGACACCGGCCGTGGCCGAGGTGAGCAGCAGCAGCGCCACAGCGGCCCCGGCCGCGACCCATAGGGCTACCCGTCCCACGCCGCGCCGTCCTCGGTCGGTGCGGGCAGGTCGGCCAGACGTACCCGGTCGGGGTGCCCCACGATGCGCCACACCGGCCCCGCCGGGCCGCCGGACGCGGCGGCGTGGTCGGCGGCGGCGGTGGCCACGGTCACCCCGTCCGGCACCCCGACGCGGCGTAGGTGGGCGTGCAGGTTGGTCTCACGGGCGGTGGTGGGTAGCCAGAACAGCACCGGATACGCGCGGCGGGGCGGTAGTGCGGCGTAGCCGGTCAGCTTGCCCACCACCCGAGAAAGGGTTTCGGTGCCGAGGTCGGCCTCGATCCAGAACGGCACCGCCGGGCCGTTGTCGGCCCACACGCCGTGTCCGTCCGGGCGTACCAGGTTGCCGCACGCCTCACGGCAGCGTGCCTCGTTCCACCACCGCACCAACCGCGCCCCGGGGTGCGTGCGGGCGTGAGCCGTGAGCGCGACGAAGAACCCGTTCATCGTGAGCAGGTGCGCCAGTCTCGGGGACATGGCGAGTCGGGCGGTGGCGTCACGTACAACGGCCGGACGGGGCAGCGTCTCGCCTCGTCCGGCCGCGATCAGGGCCGCGCCGACCGGGCCGAGGGTCCACCTCCACGCTTGCGAGCCGGGCCGCTGGTAGTGGCGGAACCGGTCGAGGATGTCTCGATCATGCAGGGTGTTGAGGCGGTTGCGGGCACGACCGACGGAGCCGAAGGCGAGGTCGACGAGTTGGTCGGTGGTGAAGGTTCGGTGTTGGTCGAGCAGGTCGAGCAGGAGTCGGTCTCGGGGGGTGAGTCGGCCGAGTTCGGCGGCCACGACGGACGCCGTGAGGCGGAGACTGCCGGTGGCAGATGTGCGGGTAGGAGGGATATCTCTTATCAGTTGGTTCCGGTCCACCGGTCCTCCTCACCCCCGTCCACGTGCGCGTAGGGCGTGTTCAAGGGGGTGTGTTCACCCGGCTGTTCGTGGTCGTTGCGTTCCTCGTTGGATCGCTCGTTAGACCTCTCGTTAGAACCCTCGCCCTGAACAGCGAAGGTGTTGCGACCCACCAGGTCCACCGCCGTGTCCTCTACGGGTGCCGAGGGTTCAGCTTTGGGGGCAGCGGTTGCGGTCTCGCCGAGCAACCGGTGACGTTCCTTGATGGCGAGGCCGGTGTGGTCGCGGGCCGCGTGGCGCAGCTCGCCGGCTCGGCCTGGCACGGCCGGTGGTGGGGGCTCGGTGTCGGCGGTGACCGGTGGCACGACCCGGCCACCGGCGACCGGACGGAGGACGACCTCGTAGCCGCCGAGTCGGATCAGGTCCCCGTCATCGAGGTACGGCCGCAGGTGCCGGGCCTGGTCGATGGCGTCGCGGGGCGCGAGGGCGAAGTACACCTTGTTGCGCGCGTTGGCGTCGATCGCCTCCACCATGTCCCCGGACAACTGCCCGAGGTACTGGTGCGCGAGGACGAACGAGGTGTGCAAGCCGCGGGCCTCAGCGAGGGCGTCATCGATCCCGATGGGCAGGTGCAGGAAGTTGTGGCACTCGTCCAGCACGATCATCGCGTCGGGACGCTCGTCCTCGGGGATGCGGGCGCGGGCGGTAGTGGCCTGCCACAACCCGGCCAGCAGCAACGAGCCGACCAAGCGGGTTCCGTCCTCGCCGATGACACCCTTGGGTAGCCGCGCGAGCATGATGCCGCCATCGAGGATGTCGGCGAAGGAGAACGTGGTAGCAGGCACCCCGAACAACGACGCCGCCATCGGATGCGCCAACACGAGACGTAGCCGGGACAGCAGCGGGGCCACGAGGCCGGAGCGCTGCGTGGCGGGCAGTTCGTTGAACCCTTCCCAGAACTCGCCGAGGGTGTTGCCCTCCCACGCGTTCAGCTTGCTGGTGGCAGCGTTGACCCGTGCGGTTCTCCACTTCGAGTCGGACAGCAGCCGCGGTAGCTGGGCGAGGGTGGCGCCTTCGACGTGGGCGAGGGTTAGCAGGCCGTGGTAGCAGATGTCGGCGGTGCGGTGGCCCCACCAGCGTGACCACACCTTCGCCATCACCGCTGTGAGGTTCGCGGCCACGTCGTGTGCGCTGCCGCCGTGAACGGCCGGGTCGAGCAGGTTGATCGCCGGTGGCGCGGCCCGCTCGTCCGGGTCGATCAGGACGAGCCGGTCACCGCAGGATTTGGGCAGCCGGGCCAGGAGGTCTCGGATGAGGTCGCCCTTGGCCGGGTCGAACGCCGCCACGCCGCGCCCGGCTTCGACGTCGTCGAGGATCATGCGCATCAGCAGGGTCGTCTTGCCCGTGCCGGTCGGTCCGAGCGCGTGGATGTGGTACCGGCAGTCGGTCAGGGAGATGCCGACCCGCATCGCGGGGCCGGCGTTAGCGACGCCGATGACTTTGCCGCCTAGGCCGTGCCGCTGGTCGAGTGGCACCAGATTGAGCCTGCGCCTATTGGTAGCGCTCCTGTCCGGTACGGGTTTGGTGTAGGTGCGGCTCATGCCGGGCTCCAGATGGTCGGTGGGTCGTCGTGTTCGTCGCGCCGCCGCATCGGGGCTGGTGGGTCGGCGAGCGGCCGGTGGCGCGGGGCCGGGACGGCGCGGAAGATCTCGCGGGTGGCAGGCCGACGCCGTGACGCCGCACCGGGGAGGCCGTAGGCGGCCGGTTCGGCGGGCAGCCCGGCGAGCGCGGCGGCTTCCGCGACGGAGACGAGGCTCATCCGGGCCTCGGACACCCACCGGTCGGCCGCCGCGAGCGCGCCGGAACGGAGCCGGCGGCGGGTGAAGTGGGCCGACAGCAGTCCGAACCCGGAGCTGACATCAGCCGCCGCCGCGATGGCAGCGGCCTTCGTGGGGCCGGCGGCGACGGTGTGGACGGCGACGAGCAGGTGGGGGGCGTCGGCGTACTTCGCCCGCGCCTGCCGGGCCAGTTCAGCGGTGTACGGGTCGGTTGGACTGGTGTGCCGCCTCGGGCTCGACGGGCCGGGGGTGACAACGTCCAGGACGCCGAGGATCAGCGCTCGTAGTCCATCGGCGAGCATCCCGGCGGCGCGGACGGTTCCTCGGGGGCGGCGGGCGCGTTGTGGGTTGGTCATCGCGCGGCGGAGCAGCCGTAGGCGATGGGCGGGTGCTCGGCCGAGGTGGACTTGCAGGATCGCGCCCCCGGTGCGCCCGGCCGAGGCCAGCCCGCCGTAGACCCCCCGGAGCCGGTCCTCTTCGGGGGCACTCGCGTCCATGCCTCGGCGGTGGGTAGGCGTGGTGTCTTCGACCAGGGGTAGCCATTCCGGCTGGGTGGGCCAGACCGCGAGGGCGGCAACGGCCCTGGTGGTGGGCACGATCGGTGGGCGGGTCTGTTCGGCACGGACGCCGGGCCAGCCGCGTTGCAGCAGCCGCACCACGGCGGTCGGGTTGACCCCCGGTGGCAGCCACAGCCCGCAACGCATCCCGTCGGGGTCGGCGGCGACCTCCCACACGAGCCGGGCCGGGCACAGCGCCCACCGGCGCGGCGCGGGCAGCAGGGTGGCGAGCAGTCGCCACAGGCCGATCGTCGCGGCCGGCGTGGCGGTCACGGGCGGGATGATCTGCAGCCACCGCGCTGCGGCGGCGTGCCGTCGCCAGACGCGCCGCCGCCACCGCATCCATCCGACCCGCACGGCGACGAGCGCCGCCAGGGCGGCGAGGAGCAACGGCCATCGGTCGCGGACGAGCGGCCACAGGACGTTGGTGGCGTCGGCGCCCCAGGAACCGCACAGCAGCTCGCCCACCACCGAGTCGGGCACGCCGGCCTGGCCGGGCACGCACCCGGCGGGGGTCGCAGGAGATGGCGGCGGGGATGCGGACAGCGTGAAGGAGATAACCATCGAAACTCCGATCGGTGGTGGGAGGGAGACCAGGGCGGGTCAGCGGCGGCCGGTGACCGGGCCAGTGACGATCAACTCGTGCTCGGCGGGTGAGGCGTGGCTGTGGAAGGCCACCCGCGCCGACCCGGCCGTG
>NZ_JBHUVA010000063.1:0-41406 GCF_042670805.1 Micromonospora sp. NPDC057141
GCCCCCACGTCGCCGACATCGTCGACCAACTCATGCGGGTGGACGCAACGGATCGGGCGGTTGTTGCGGCTCGGAAAGCGGTGTCCTAGCATCCCAAGGGCGCGAAGCCGAACCATGGACGTCGATGTAACGTCCGATCACCGCCGCCAGCGCGGCGGACGCAACCCGGCGGCCAAGGGCAGGCCGCCGGGGCCGACGCGTCGTCGCGCCCGCCCGACCTCCCCTGGAGGCATCCCCGTGCACCTGACCGCATCCCGCCGTACCCTCCTGGCCGCCGCCGTGGCGGCCACCACCCTCGCCGCCGGTGCCCTCGGCACCGTGGCCGCCTCGGCCGCCGCCGCCGGCTGCCGGGTCGACTACAAGATCACCAACCAGTGGGGCGGCGGCTTCGGCGCCGACGTCACCGTCACCAACCTCGGCGACCCGATCAACGGCTGGACCCTCACCTGGTCCTACACCGCCGGCCAGCAGGTCACCCAGGCGTGGAACGCCGCCGTCACCCAGTCCGGCGCCCAGGTCACCGCCCGCGACGCCGGCTACAACGCCGCGCTCGGCACCAACGGCACCGCGAACTTCGGCTTCAACGCCTCCTGGAACGACAGCAGCAACCCCGTGCCGGCGAGCTTCGCCCTCAACGGCACGACCTGCACCGGCGGCACCGCCCCCACCACCGCGCCGCCGACGACAGCGCCACCCACCACGCCGCCACCCACCACGCCGCCGCCGACGACCCCGCCGCCGACCAACCCGCCCGCCGGGGCCAAGCAGCTGGAGGACCTCGACCGGGGGCTGATCAGCGTCCGCTCCGGCAGCGGCAACCTCGTCTCCTGGCGGCTGCTGGGCACCGAGACCTCCGGGGTGTCGTTCAACCTCTACCGGGGCTCCACCAAGGTCAACGCCAGCCCGATCACCGGCGCCACCAACTACCTCGACGCCGGGGCGGCGGCCGGCTCCGCGTACACCGTGCGGGCCGTCGTCGGCGGCGCCGAGCAGGCGGCGTCCGCGCCCGCGCTCCAGTTCGCCAACGGCTACCTCGACGTGCCGTTGCAGGTCCCGCCGGGCGGCACCACCCCCGCCGGGGAGGCCTACACCTACTCGGCCAACGATGCCAGCGTCGGCGACCTCGACGGCGACGGCGACTACGAGATCGTCCTCAAGTGGGACCCGTCCAACAGCAAGGACAACTCCCAGTCCGGCTACACCGGCAACGTCTACGTCGACGCCTACACCCTCACCGGCACCCGGCTGTGGCGCGTCGACCTGGGCCGCAACATCCGCGCCGGCGCCCACTACACCCAGTTCCAGGTGTACGACTACGACGGCGACGGCGACGCCGAGGTGGCCATGAAGACCGCCGACGGCACCCGCTCCGGCACCGGCCAGCTCATCGGCTCGTCATCCGCCGACTACCGCAACTCCAGCGGATACGTCCTGTCCGGCCCCGAGTTCCTCACCATGTTCGACGGCCGCACCGGCGCCGCCCTGTCCACCGTCGACTACGACCCGCCGCGCGGCACCGTCTGCTCCTGGGGCGACAGCTACGGCAACCGCGTCGACCGGTTCCTCGCCGGGACCGCCTACCTCGACGGCCAGCGCCCCTCGCTGATCATGGCCCGGGGCTACTACACCCGCGCCGTCATCGCCGCCTGGGACTTCCGCAACGGCACCCTCACCAAGCGGTGGACGTTCGACTCCAACGCCTCCGGCAACTCCGCCGCCGCCGGCCAGGGCAACCACAACCTGTCGATTGCCGACGTCGACGCCGACGGCCGGCAGGAGATCGTCTACGGGGCCGCCACCATCGACGACAACGGCCGGCTGCTGCACTCCACCGGCAACGGCCACGGCGATGCCCTGCACGTCGGCGACCTCGACCCGAGCCGCTCCGGCCTGGAGGTGTTCAAGGTCGACGAGGACGGCAGCAAGCCCAGCTCGTACTTCGCCGACGCCCGCACCGGCCAGGTCATCTGGTCCACCCCCGCCTCCGGCGACAACGGCCGGGGCGTCTCCGCCGACATCTGGGCCGGCAGCCCCGGCGCGGAGTCGTGGTCGTCGGCGGTGAGCTACCTGGCCAACACCCGGGGCCAGAACGTCGGCCGCAAGCCGTCCTCGGCCAACTTCCTCGCCTGGTGGGACGGCGACCCGGTCCGCGAGCTCCTCGACGGCACGAAGATCGACAAGTACGGCACCGGCGGCGAGACCCGGCTGCTCACCGGCAGCGACGTCGCCTCCAACAACACCACCAAGGCCACCCCGGCGCTCTCCGGCGACATTCTCGGCGACTGGCGGGAAGAGGTGGTCTGGCGCACCGGCGACAGCCGCGCGCTGCGCATCTACAGCACCCCGACCCAGACCGGCACCCGGATCCACACCCTCATGCACGACCCGCAGTATCGCGCCGCGATCGCCTGGCAGAACACGGCCTACAACCAGCCGCCGCACCCGGGCTTCTTCATCGGGGACGGCATGGGCACCCCGCCCACGCCGAACATCTACCTGCGCTGACCGCTACTAGGTAGGGTGGCAGGCACCGGGCCGCAGCCGCGGAATCCGCACAGCTCCGGCCCGGTGCACCACACCGCAGCACCCCCGACCCGTCCCGACCGGGGAGTGCCGTACCACCACCGGAACCAAAGTTACGCGGCGACCGCAACGCACCGGTGACGTCGGTATGAAGATCGTGTTTCGGGCGTTTCCAACCGGGTCATCCCTCCCGGCGCAACCCGCCCGCCACCTTCTCGGCGACCAGCTCGAACGAGCGCACCCGGTCCGCGCCGTCGTACACCATCGACGTCAGCATCAACTCGTCCGCGCCGGTCCGCGCCAGCAGCTCCGTCAGCTGCCGACCCACCGTCTCCGGCGAGCCCGTGGCCTGCCCCTCGCGCCGCTGCGCCACGAACTCCCGCTCCGCCTCCGTGTACGGGTACGCCGCCGCCTCGGCCGGCGACGACAGCGGCTGCGGCCGCCCCGAGCGCAGCTTCAGAAACGCCAGCGCCGACGGCCCCGCCAGCCACTGCGCCCGCTCGTCGGTCTCCGCGCAGATCGTGTTCACCGCCACCATCGCGTACGGCTTCGACAGCCACCGCGACGGCCGGAAGTGTTGCCGGTACAGCGCCAACGCCGGCAGCGTGTGCTGCGCGCTGAAGTGGTGCGCGAACGAGAACGGCAACCCGAGCAGCCCCGCGAGCTGCGCGCTGAACCCGCTGGAGCCCAGCAGCCAGACCTGCGGCTGCTCGCCCCGCCCCGGCGTCGCCACGATCGGGCCCGCGTTCTCGCCGGTGAAGTAGCCCATCAGGTCCGCCAGCTCCCGGGGGAACCCCTCGGCCGACAGCCCCTCCATCGTCCGGCGCAACGCCAGCGCCGTCACCTGGTCGGTCCCCGGGGCCCGGCCGATGCCCAGGTCGATCCGCCCCGGGTGCAGCGCCTCCAGCGTGCCGAACTGCTCGGCCACCACCAGCGGCGCGTGGTTGGGCAGCATCACCCCGCCCGAGCCCAGCCGGATCGTGCTCGTGTGGGCGGCCAGGTGCGCGATCAGCACCGCCGGGGCGGAACTCGCGATCGCCGGCATGTTGTGGTGCTCGGCCACCCAGAACCGCCGGTAGCCCAGCTCCTCGGCCCGCCGGGCCAGCTCGGTGGTGTGCCGCAGGGCCTCGCCGGCCGTGGAACCGGCCGCGACGGGGGCAACGTCAAGAACTGACAGGGGTACGTCGATCACGCGTCTGACCAACCGGAGTGCCCCCGCGTTTGTTCCCGCCCGCCCCGTCCCGCAGCAGCCCGACCACGAGCAGCCCGGCTCCGATCCCCACCACGGCGGCCACCGCGAAGCTCGCCCGCACGCCACCCACCGCCGCCGCCCGCGCCGCGCCCGCCAACAGCTCCCGCCCCTGCGGCGGCACCGAACCCAGCAGGCCCGGGGTCTGCCCACCGGCGACCGCATGCGCGACCCCCGCCGCGTCGGCGACCCCGCGCGCGTGCAGCACACCCCGCGCCCCGGCCGCGAAGACGCTGCCCAGCGCGGCGATGCCGAAGGCGAACCCGAGCTGCCGGCAGGTGTTCACCGCGCCGGCCGCCATCCCGCCCCGGGCCGCCGGCACCAGCGACATCGCCACCGCGCCCAGCGCCGGTGTCGCCAGGCCCACCCCCACGCCGATCACCGCCCCGCCCGGCACCAGCGCCGGCCAGCCCGCCGCCCCGTGCACCAGCGCGGCGGTCAGCGCGCTGCCCGCACCCACGCAGAGCAGCCCCCCGCCGATCACCAGGCCCGGCCGCCGGCCGTGCAGCGCCCGCCCGGACACCGCCGAGACCACGAACGCGACCACCGACATCGGCAGCCCGGTCAGCCCCGCGCCGACCGGCCCCAACCCCAGCACCGACTGCAACCAGATCATCGTGTACGCCAACGGCGCGAACGCCGCGAACGTCAACAGCAGCCCCGCCAGCAGCACCGCCACGAACGCCCGGTCCCGCAGCAGCGCCAGGTCGAACATGGGCTGCCGGACCCGCCACTCCACCACGGCGAACCCCGCCAGCAGCACCGCCGCCGCGCCCGCCGACGCCCACACCACGGCGTCCGACCAGCCCGCCTCGGCCGCGCGGATCAGCGCGTACGTCGCACAGCCCGCAGCGACGGCGAACACGACCACCCCGCCGACGTCCACCCGCCCGCCCACCGCCGGGCGGCCCGCCGATAGCGTCCGCGCCCCCAGCCCCAGCGCGACCGCGCTGACCGGCAGGTTCACGAAGAAGATCCAGTGCCACGACACGCCCTCGGTGAGCAGCCCACCCAGCACCGGTCCCACCGCCGCCGACGCCCCCGACACCGCCCCCCACACCCCGTACGCGGTGCCCCGGTCCCGCCCCGCGTACGCCCCGTCGAGCAGCGCGAACGTCGTCGCGAACATGGCCGCCGCGCCGACGCCCTGCGCCGCCCGTGCCGCGACCAGCGCCGCCGCCCCGGGCGCGAGCCCGCACGCCAGCGACGACAGCGCGAACACCACCACCCCGACCAGATACGTCCGCCGGTGCCCGACCCGGTCGGCCACCGCGCCCGCCCCGAGCACCAGCGCCGCCAGCGCCAGCGCGTACGCGTCGACGACCCACTGCACCGCGCCGAACGACGCGTCCAGGTCCCGCACCAGGTCGGGCAACGCGACCGTCACCACCGTCACGTCGACCAGCAGCATGAACGTGCCCAGGCAGACCGCCGTCAGGGGTAACCATCTGCGCATGCCGACACCCGCGTCTCTCCCCGGCCCCGCGCGACCCGCCGGTGGGCCGGTGCGCCTCACCCCGTACAACGCGGCTGGCCCCGGCCCGTCACCGGCGCGCGGGGCCGACCTCGGCGCGGGCCGCCCCCGCCCGGTGCCGGCCTCAGCCCGTGCCGCGCACCTGCTCGAAGATCAGGCTCGTCTGGGTGTGCTGCACCACCGGGTCCACCGCCAGATGATCGAGCACGAAGTCCCGCAGCGCGTCCCCGGACGCGGCCCGCACGTGCAGCACGTAGTCCTCCGCGCCCGCCACGTGGAACACCGACACCACCCCCGGCAGCCGCACCGACCGGGCCCGGAACGCGTCCACCGCCGCCCGCTCGTGCGCCGTCAGCCGCACCGACACCAACGCCTGCAACGGCAGGCCCACCGCCGCCGGGTCCACCTCCGCGTGGAACCCCCGGATCGCCCCGCACTCCCGCAACGCCCTGGTGCGGGTCAGACATGTCGACGCCGCCACCCCCACCCGCTCGGCGAGGGCGTTGTTCGGCAACCGGCCGTCCGCCGCCAGCTCGGTCAGGATCGCGCGGTCGACGTCGTCCAGGGCGGCGAAGGGCCGCACATCATTCGGTGCAAGGGGCATCCACCCATCCTGCTCCGAATCTGCGCGTAACCTGAAGGCTCACTCGCAGAATCTTCTGCGGTTCTCTTGCCTGACATCGCCGTGATGTTCGACCCTTCCCGCCATGAGCAGCACCGTGGACACCCGTTCAGTCGACACCGCCGCCGTGCACGCCGGCCGCGCCGACCTCGCCGCCCTCGGCGTCCATGTCCCACCCATCGACCTGTCCACCACCAACCCGTTGCCCTCGGTCACCGGCGGCGGCGACGCCTACGAACTCCTCGCCACCGGCGGCACCCTCCCGCCCGGCGGCAGCGCCGTCTACCAGCGGCTCTGGAACCCGACCGTCGCCCGCTTCGAAACCGCCCTCGCCGAACTCGAAGGCACCCCCGCCGCCGTCGCCTTCGCCAGCGGCATGGCCGCCCTCACCGCCACCCTGCTCGCCGCCACCCGCGACGGCAACCGCCACGTCGTCGCCGTCCGCCCCCTCTACGGCGGCACCGACCACGTCCTCGCCACCGGCCTGCTCGGCACCGACGTCACCTGGGCCCAGCCCGACCAGGTCGCCGCCGCGATCCGCCCCGACACCGCCCTCGTCGTCGTCGAGACCCCCGCCAACCCCACCCTCGACCTCGTCGACATCGCCGCCCTCGCCACCGCCGCCGGCGCACCCCGCTGCTCGTCGACAACACCGTCGCCACCCCCGTGCTCCAGCGACCCGCCCGGCACGGCGCCGCCCTCGTCCTGCACAGCGCCACCAAGAGCATCGGCGGCCACGGCGACGTCCTCGCCGGCGTCGTCGCCTGCGACGAGAACTGGGCCGCCCGGCTGCGCCAGGTCCGCGCCCTCACCGGCGCGATCCTGCACCCCCTCGGCGCGTACCTGCTGCACCGCGGCCTGCAAACCCTGCCCCTGCGCGTCCGCGCCCAGTCCGCCGGGGCCGAGAAGCTCGCCGCCTGGCTCGCCCGCCACCCCGCCGTCGCCCGCGTGCACCACCCCGGCCTCGACGACCCCACCGGGCTCGTCGGCCGGCAGATGACCGGCACCGGCAGCCTGCTCGCCTTCGAGGTACGCGGCGGCGCGCCCGCCGCCGCCACCGTCGCCGCCGCCTGCCGGCTGATCACCCACGCCGTCTCCCTCGGCGGCGTCGACACCCTCGTCCAGCACCCCGCCTCGCTCACCCACCGGCCCGTCACCGGCGACGCCCGGCCCGCCGGTGGGCTGCTGCGCCTCTCCGTCGGCCTGGAGGACCCGGAGGACCTGCGCGCGGACCTGGAACAGGCGCTCGCCTCGCTGGACTGACCGCTGCCGCTGCCGTGGACTGGCGCTTCCGGTGCCTCGCCAGGCCGTGGACCGGCGCTGCGGTGCTCGCCAGGCCGTGGACCGGCGCTGCCGGTCGTGGCCCTGCCCGGCGGGCCGGCCATCGTCTCGCCCGGTCAGGACTTCGGGCCGACGTGCCGGTCCAGCGCGGCGACCGCGTCGCGGCGGGCCACCGACAGCGAGTTGGGGCGGTTCATCCGCCAGGCGACGCCGAGCAGGTCCAGCGCCCACTGGCAGAGCCCCATGATGTCGGCGGACTCGTTGCTGAACATGTAGCGCGGGTAGACGTAGCCCCTGCCGCGCACGGTCACCCGGTTGGCCACCCGGCAGCCGTCGGAGTGGAACAGGCCCCGCGTGAAGTCGCCGGGGCGGGCGGCGACGATCTGGCGCTGCCAGTCGGCCAGGACGATCGGTCGCTCGTGCTTCTTGCCCGGCCCGTGCTGCGGCAACAGGCAGGGCCAGTGCACACCACTGCTCTCCACCGAGACGCACCCGCGTTTGGGGATCCGCTGCACCTTTGCGGCGAGCACAGCGAGCATCGCCTGCTCGCACGAGTCGATCAGGCGGGGATAGGCGGCGGTGCAAGCGACGCGAAGAACCGGTGCCTTCCCGGACGTGACGAGGTGCCCGTCGCCCAGATAGAGGCCGAGCAGATAGGGGTAGGCGTCGGGTTCTGTCGGATGGCCGACCTCGGGTGAGCAACGGAAGCAACGCTTCGCCGTGCCGACGACGGCCCGTTCGGGGCGGTCGACGCACCAGTGCCAGACGGTGTTGTAGGGCAACGAGAGTGCCCGGGCCACCGACCGGATGCTATGGCCGTTCGCGCGCAGCTCGCGGGCCCGAGCCCGCGCCTCGGGTGGATGCATTCACCCATACTCGAACGCCTGTACGACACGTTTGGTGCCCCCGGTGGGATTCGAACCCACACTGTATGCAGTTTGAGTGCATCGTCTCTACCTGTTGGACTACAGGGGCCTTCCATGATTCGACCCTGACAGACTACCCACTACGCTAGGGACGGCGACACTCGGCACGGCGGGTGTCGGGCGCAGACTGGTGGGAGTGGCTCGTGGCCGAGACGCAGACGGATGCCGAGCGCAGGCGGGTGTTGATCGCCGAGGACGAGGCGCTCATCCGGCTCGACCTGGCCGAGATGCTCGTCGAGGAGGGCTACGAGGTCGTCGGCGAGGCCGGCGACGGCGAGACCGCCGTCCGGCTCGCCGAGGAGCTGAAGCCCGATCTGGTGATCCTCGACATCAAGATGCCGATCATGGACGGGCTGGCCGCCGCCGAGCGGATCGCCGGCGCCCGGATCGCCCCGGTGATCATCCTGACCGCGTTCAGCCAGCGGGACCTGGTGGAGCGGGCGCGGGCGGCCGGCGCGATGGCATACCTGGTGAAGCCGTTCCAGAAGAGCGACCTGGTGCCGGCCGTGGAGATCGCCCTGTCGCGCTACTCGGAGATCGCCGCGTTGGAGGCCGAGGTCGCGGGCCTGACCGACCGGCTGGAGATCCGCAAGACGGTGGAGCGCGCCAAGGGCGCGCTGATGACGACGTACGGGATGACGGAGCCGCAGGCGTTCAAGTGGATCCAGCGCACGGCGATGGACCACCGGATGACCATGAAGGAGGTCGCCGAGCGGATCCTCGCCGAGACGGCCGGCGGCGAGGTGGCCCAGCCGGCGTCCTGACGGCCCCTGGTTGTTGGACGGTTGCTGTTCACCGCGAGCAGCAGCTGTCCAAGATCTGCGGCCCGACCCGGCGGCGCGGGGTCCCGGGCGCTCCGGTTGATCGATACGATCGGATGCATGCCTCGTCACCGCCCGCGTCGGGCGTCGGGACCGTTGCGGGCGCTGCTCTGCATGGTCGCCGGGCTCGCGGTGCTGCTGGCGGGCTGCCGGTCGCCGGAGCGCGCCGCGCCCGCTCCTGCGCTCCTGCGCCCGGACTGGCGGGCGCTGACCCTGCCGACGCCCCCGGGGGGCCCGGGTCGGCTGCTGCTGCGGGACGCGGCGGCGTGCAGCGGGCGCTGGTTCGTGGTGGGCGCGGTCGCGGATGCGGCGGGCGTGACCCGGCCGGCGGCGTGGTCCAGTCTGGTTCCGGTGGTGCCGCCCTCGGCGACGGTGGCCGCGCAGGGCGGCGACGGGTTCGTGTGGTCTCCGCTGCGGTTGACGCCGCGCACCGCGTACGGCGCGGAGAACGTGCTCACGGCGGTCGGCTGCCGCGACGGGCGGCTGGCGGCGGTGGGCGCGAAGAGCGGCGGGGTGCACGGCAATCCCCGGATCAGCACGTGGCGGCAGCTCGCCGACGGCTCGGTGGTGGAGGTGCCGGCCGAGTTCGAGGTGTTCGGCGGCCCCGACGCGGTGAACGTGGGGCGGCTCGCGGGCGGCCCGGCGGGGTGGGTGATCGCCGGCAACCGGGGCACCGGGGCGGCGGCCTGGTCGTCGGCCGACGCGGGGGAGTTCCGGCTGGTCAGCGGCGTGCCTGAGCTGGCGTCGGGCGCGGCGGGGCGCACGTGGGCGGCGGACGTGACGGCGGCGGCGTCGGGGTGGGTCATGGTGGGGTCGGTGCGCGCGCCGGGGCGGCCGGGCGGCGACCCGGCGGTGTGGATCTCGCCGGACGGCGTCGACTGGCGGCGGCAGGTCCTCACCGCCGGGGACGCGCCGGGCGATCTCCAACGGGTGGTCCGGGCGGGGGAGCGGCTGGTCGCGGTGGGCCGGCGCGGCGACGCCCTGGCGGCGTGGGTCGCGGACGCGGCGGCCGGCGGCGGGCCGCCGGTCCGGTCGGGCGGCGGTGGAAGCGCCACGGCGGGGTCGGGCGCGGCGGAGTGGCGGCCGGGCGGGGCGCTGGGGCCGGCGGCGGGCGGGTCGGGGCAGGTGGCGGGCCTGGCGGCGGTCGACGGCGGGGTGCTGGCGGTGGCGGCGGGTGCCTCGGGCACCTCGGCGTGGTTCGCCACGGACGGTGGCGCCTGGTCACCGGTGCGGCTGCCGGTGCCGCTGCCGGCGGCGCCGGACCGGTCGGTGGCGGTGGCCGGGGCGGGTGGCGGCTTGTTGCTGCTGGTGGACGGCGGTGCCGAGGGAGCCCGGCTGTGGTCGGCGCAGGTGCCGGGCGGGCCCGGCTGAGCGTGCCACCGGTCTGTTTCCGGCCGGTGTCGGATGTCCGGTTTCGCCCTTGCCCCGATGTGTGTGTTACAGCACTTCGGTGAATCCGGCCACTCAACGTAACGGTTAGGTCAACCCCGCTTTCTAGGTCTTACGGCGTGCCCCGCCGGTGGGATAACGTCCCGGCCCAGACCGGGTACGCGGTCGGTTCGTCCACTCCCCGCAAGGTCCAATTTCCAAGTCGCGGCGGGTGGTTCGGGCCTTCGGACTGAGGAGGGTACGAGCCGTGAGGCAGAAGCTCGCACGGGTGCTGGGTGGCGTGGCCATCAGCGCGCTCGTTATCAGTGGCGCGGCCGCGTGTAAGGCCGACAGTGGCACGGAGGGTGGCGGCGGCGACAAGGCGGCCTGCGACCTCAAGATCGGCTTCTTCGGCCCGCTGACCGGCGACGCCGCGGGTCTCGGTATCCACATGCGCAACGGCACCAAGCTGGCGATCGACCAGTACAACAAGGACAACGCCGACTGCAAGGTCAACCTCGCCGAGTACGACTCGCAGGGCGACCCGGCCAAGGCCCCGGCGCTGGCCCAGCAGGCGGTGGGCGACACCAAGGTCGTCGGCGTCGTCGGCCCGGCGTTCTCGGGTGAGTCCGAGGTGGCCGACCCGATCTTCGACGAAGCCGGCCTGCCGACCATCACCCCGTCGGCGACCCGCCCGAGCCTGAGCACCAAGGGCTGGAAGATCTTCCACCGGGGCGTCGGCAACGACACCTCGCAGGGCCCGGCCGCCGGCCGCTACATCAAGAACGTGCTGAAGGCCGAGAAGGTCTACGTCGTCGACGACCAGTCGGCGTACGGCGCGGGCCTGGTCGACGAGGTCAAGAAGGTCCTCGGCGCGGTCGCGGGCGAGGACAAGGTCCAGGTCAAGCAGACCAACTTCTCCGCGGTCAGCACCAAGATCGTCAGCAGCGGCGCGACGGTGTTGTTCTTCGGTGGCTACTACACCGAGGCGGGCCTGCTGCTCAAGCAGCTCAAGGGCGCCGGCTGGAAGGGCACGATGGTCGCCGGCGACGGCGTCAACGACGCCAACTTCGTCAAGGTCGCCGGCCAGCAGGTCGCCGAGGGCACCATCCTGACCTGCCCCTGCGCCCCGGCCACCGCGGCCAAGGGCACGTTCGTGACCGACTACAAGGCGGCCTTCGAGAACGCCGAGCCGGGCACCTACGCCGACGTGTCGTACGACATCACGAAGATCCTCCTCGAGGGCATCAAGGCCGGTAAGTCCACCCGGGCGGACCTGCTCGCCTTCGTGAAGGCCTACAACAAGGCGGGCACCGCCACCGGTGTGACGTACAAGTTCGAGTCCAACGGTGAGCTGGACCCGGCCCAGGTGCTGGTCTGGGCGTTCAAGGTCAACGCGGGCCAGGTCGTCCCGGACATCGAGATCCCGAAGGCCTGACCGGTCCGCCGGTCCCGCCAGGGACACAGACGATGCGGCCGGGAGTGGTTCTCCCGGCCGCATTGTTTGACCGCACAGTTGGAGCCCCCACGTGAACTTCGATGAGCTGCTCGGGAACTTCCCGGCCTTGACCATCACCGGGCTGGAACAGGGCGCGATCTACGCGCTCGTCGCCCTCGGGTACACCCTGGTGTACGGCGTCCTCCGCCTGATCAACTTTGCCCACTCCGAGGTCTTCATGGTCGGTACGTTCACCGCCCTGTGGACCTGGGAGGCCCTCGGCTACGACCAGAACTCCCCCGCCCCGGCCCTCGGCCCGCTGGTCCTCGCGCTGGTGGCGGGCCTGGCCGTGGCCGCGGTCGCCTCGGCGGCGACCGCGGTGACCGTGGAGCTGGTCGCCTACCGGCCGCTGCGCCGGCGCAACGCGCCGCCGCTGGCCTTCCTCATCACCGCGATCGGCGCGTCGTTCGTGCTCGCCGAGTCCTTCGGCATCGGCACCTCGCGGGCGCCGTTCGGCATGCCGACGCTGATCCCCGCCGAGCCGGCCTTCACCGTCTTCGGCGCGGCCGTCACCAACGTCCAGCTGCTCATCTTCGGCGTCACGCTGGTGATGATGGTCGGCCTGGACCAGTTCGTGAACCGCAGCCGGCTGGGCCGGGGCATCCGGGCCGTGGCCCAGGACGCGGACACGGCCGCGCTGATGGGCGTGAACAAGAACCGGGTGATCCTGCTGGTCTTCGTGCTCGGCGGCCTGATGGCCGGCGTCGCGGCGCTGCTGTGGAACGTCCGGTACGGCTACACGAAGTTCAATGTGGGCTTCCTGATCGGGCTGAAGGCGTTCGCGGCGGCGGTGCTCGGCGGCATCGGCAATCTGCGCGGCGCGCTGCTCGGCGGCCTGCTGCTCGGGGTGGCGGAGAACTACGCCGCCGGCCTGTTCGGTGGAGAATGGAAGGACTTCACCGGCTTCGTGCTGCTGATCGTGCTGCTGATGTTCCGGCCCACCGGCCTGCTCGGCGAATCTCTCGGGAGGGCGCGCGCATGACCGCCACCGTGGACAAGGGCCGCGCCCCGACCCTCAAGGGCCGCTGGGCGGCGATGCCGAAGCAGGTCCGCTGGGCCGCGATCGCGGCGCTGGTCGTCCTGCTCTACATCCTGCCGAACAAGTGGTTCTACGAGTACCTCGGCTTCCCCGTCGGCAGCGAGTACTTCGCCTTCTACACCACCCGGTCGGACTTCGCGGGCGTGCTGTTCGACACCGCCGTGTTCGTGCTGCTGGCCGTCGGGCTCAACGTGGTGGTCGGCTTCGCCGGCCTGCTCGACCTGGGCTACTTCGGCTTCTACGCGCTCGGCGCGTACACGGTGGCGTTGCTGACCTCGCCGGAGAGCCGGCTGGGAACGAACTGGCCGTGGCTGGCGGCGGTGCCGATCGCGGTCATGGTCGCGATGGTCTCCGGCGTGATCCTCGGCGGCCCGACGCTGCGCCTGCGCGGCGACTACCTGGCCATCGTGACCCTCGGCTTCGCCGAGATGATCCGGCTCTACGCCGCCCGCAACGAGGGCGTGATGCAGGGCCAGCGGGGCATCCCGGCGATCCCGCACCCGCCGGGCACCGGCTCGGACGGCAAGCCGCTGTTCGGGGTGGTCGACGCCCGACCCTACTACTGGCTGCTGCTGACGCTGATCCTCGTGGTGATCGTGCTGGTGCGGAACCTGGCCAACAGCCGGGTCGGCCGGGCCTGGGTGGCCACCCGCGAGGACGAGGACGCCGCCGAGGTGATGGGCGTGCCCACGTTCAAGTACAAGCTGTGGGCGTTCGCCATCGGGGCGGCGGTGGCCGGCCTCACCGGCGCCGTCTTCGCCGGCAAGCAGACGTTCATCAACTCGGACCAGTTCGTGCTGGAGAGTTCCATCCTGGTGCTCGCGGCCGTCATCCTGGGCGGGGCGGGCAACATCAAGGGCGCGATCGTCGGCGGCGCGGTCACCTGGTATCTGCCGGAGTGGCTGCGCGGTGTCGGCGACCTGGTCGGGGTGGAGTTCGATGCGGCCGAATACCGCATCCTCGTGTTCGGTGTGGTCATCATCGTGATGATGATCTTCCGCCCGCAGGGCATCGTGCCCAACCGGCGGCGGGCGGCGGAGTTCGCCGACCGGCGCCAGGAGGCGGTCCCGCAGGAGAAGGTGCCCAGTGAGTGATCCGCAGATGAGAAGCGAACGCGACGCCAGCAGCGACCGTGACATCGTCGCCGACGGCCGCAGCACGGTCGGCGTGCCGCCGGAGCCCGGCTCCGGCGCGCCAGCGGCGGCCACCCCGGCGGGCCCCGACGCCAGCGGGCGGGAGCCGCTGCTGGAGGTCGACGACGTCACGCTGCGCTTCGGCGGCGTGGTCGCCCTCGACAAGGTCGACTTCACCCTCTACAAGGGCGAGATCCTCGGCCTGATCGGCCCGAACGGCGCCGGCAAGACGACCTGCTTCAACGCGATGACGGGCGTCTACCGGCCCACCGAGGGCGAGATCCGGTTCAAGGGGCAGCGCACCAACGGCAGGCGGCGGTCGTGGATCACCAAGGCCGGCATCGCCCGGACGTTCCAGAACATCCGGCTCTTCCCCGAGATGACGGCGCTGGAGAACGTGATGGTGGGCGCGGACGTCCACCACAAGACCAGCGTCATCTCGGCCATGCTGCGGCTGCCGCGGCACTTCCGGGAGGAGCGGGAGGGCCGGGAGAAGGCGTTCGAGCTGCTGCGGTTCGTCGGCATCGAGCGGCGCGCGAACGACCTGGCCCGCAACCTGTCGTACGGCGAGCAGCGCCGCCTGGAGATCGCCCGGGCGCTGGCCACCGACCCCGCCCTGCTCTGCCTGGACGAGCCGGCCGCCGGCTTCACCCCGGCGGAGAAGGAGGAGTTGCTCGGCCTGATCCGCATGATCCGCGACAACGGCACGACCGTGCTGCTGATCGAGCACGACATGCGGCTGGTGATGGGCGTGACCGACCGGATCGTCGTGCTGGAGTTCGGCAAGAAGATCGCCGAAGGGCTGCCGGCGCAGGTCCGGGACGACCCGAAGGTGATCGCCGCGTACCTGGGGGTGCCGACCGATGCTGCTTGAGATCAAGGACCTGACCCTGCTCTACGGGCGCATCCAGGCCCTGCACGGCATCAGCCTGGTGGTCAACGAGGGCGAGGTGGTGGCGCTCATCGGCGCCAACGGCGCGGGCAAGACCACCACGATGCGGGCGATCTCCGGGCTGCGCCCGGTGGCCCAGGGCTCGATCGTCTTCGACGGCACCGACGTCACCCGGATGCGGGCCGACCTGCGGGTGACCCAGGGGATCGGGCAGGCGCCGGAGGGCCGGGGCGTCTTCCCGGGCATGACGGTGCTGGAGAACCTGGAGATGGGGGCGTACACCCGCCGCGACAAGGCGGAGATCGCCAAGGACCTGGCCATGGTGCTGGACCTGTTCCCCCGGCTGGCCGAGCGTCGCAAGCAGGCCGGCGGCACCCTCTCCGGCGGCGAGCAGCAGATGCTCGCCGTGGGGCGGGCGCTGATGGCCCGACCCCGGCTGCTGCTGCTCGACGAGCCGTCGATGGGGCTCGCGCCCAAGCTGATCCAGCAGATCTTCGAGATCATCACCCGGATCAACGAGCAGGGCACCACGATCCTGCTGGTGGAGCAGAACGCCCAGCAGGCGCTGTCCCGCGCCCACCGGGGCTACGTGCTGGAGACCGGCCGGATCGTCAAGGAGGGCACCGGCCAGGAGCTGCTGCACGACCCGGCGGTCAAGGAGGCGTACCTCGGCGTGGCCTGACGCGCGCCGACGGCGGCCGGTCGTTGCCCTCGCGGGGCGGCCGGCCGCCGGCGTTGCGGGCCGTGCCGCAGCGGCGGGCATGCCGGCCGTGCCGCGCGGCGGGGATGTCGGGCATACGGGCTAGAGTCGCTGCCGTGACAGCTACGACGCCGCGCCTGCTCCTCGTCGACGGACACTCCATGGCATACCGGGCGTTCTTCGCCCTGCCGGTGGAGAACTTCTCCACCACGACGGGGCAGCCGACAAACGCCGTCTACGGCTTCACCTCGATGCTGATCAACGTGCTGCGCGACGAGCAGCCCACCCACATCGTCGTGGCCTTCGACGTCTCCCGCCAGTCCTTCCGCACGGAGAGATACGCGGAATACAAGGCGGGCCGCAGCGAGACCCCCGCCGACTTCAAGGGTCAGGTCAGCCTCGTCAAGGAGGTCCTCGCGGCGCTGCGCATCCCGGTGGTGGAGAAGGAGGGCTACGAGGCCGACGACGTCATCGCCACCCTCGCCTGCCAGGCCCGCGACCAGGGCATGTCGGTGCTGATCTCCAGCGGCGACCGCGACGCCTTCCAGCTCGTCGACGACCACATCACCGTGCTCTACCCGCGCAAGGGCGTTTCCGACCTGGCCCGGATGGACGCCGCCGCCATCGAGACGAAATATGGCGTGGGCCCGCAGCGCTACCGCGACCTGGCCGCGCTGGTCGGCGAGAAGAGCGACAACCTTCCGGGCGTCCCCGGAGTCGGCGACAAGACCGCCGCCAAGTGGATCAACCTGTACGGCGGGGTCGACGGCGTGGTGGCCCGCGCCGACGAGATCAAGGGCAAGGCCGGCGAGAGTCTGCGCGAGCGGCTCGCCGACGTGATCCGCAACTACGAGATCAACTGCCTGGTCTCCGACCTGGAGCTGCCGATCCGCCCCGAGGACGCCCGCTGGGCCGGCTGGGACCGCGAGGCCGTGCACCAGGTCTTCGACACCCTCGAGTTCCGCATCCTGCGCGACCGGCTCTACCAGTACCTGGAGGCCGTCGAGCCGGAGGCCGAGGCCGGGTTCGACCTGGCCGCCGAGCGGCTCACCGAGCCCGGGGCGGTGGCGGCCTGGCTCGACGCGCACGCCCCCGCCGGCACCCAGGTCGGCGTGGCGGTGAAGACCCCGGCCAAGCCGACGGCCCCCCGCGAGCGCTACGAGCCGCAGCTCGACGCACTGGCCCTCGCGCTGGCCACCGGCCCGGCGGCGTGGCTCGACCCGGCGGCGCTGGCCGAGGCCGACGAGCGGGCCCTCGCCGCCTGGCTGGCCGACCCGCAGCGGCCGAAGGTGCTGCACGACAGCAAGCACGCCCGGCTGGCGTTCGCCACCCGCGGCTGGTCGCTGGCGGGCGTCGCCCGGGACACCGAGCTCGCCGCCTACCTGGCCCGCCCCGACCAGCGCTCCTACGACCTGACCGACCTGGCGCTGCGCTACCTGCACCGCGAGCTGCGGGTCGACGCCCCGGAGACCGGGCAGCTCACCTTCGAGGGCCTCGGCGACGACGGCGAGGCCGAGCAGAACCTGATGCTCCAGGCCCGGGCCACCCTCGACCTGGCCGACGCGATCGACGCCGAGCTGTCCCGCGACGGTGAGCAGTCCGCCCGGCTGATGGCGGAGGTGGAGCTGCCGCTGTCGGAGGTGCTCGCCGCGTTGCAGCGGGTCGGCATCGCCGCCGACCTGGACTACCTCCAGGAGCTGGAGGCGCACTTCGCGGGCGAGGTGAAGTCCGCCGCGCAGGGCGCGTACGCCGCCGTCGGGCGGGAGTTCAACCTGGGCTCGCCCAAGCAGCTCCAGGAGCTGCTCTTCGGCGAGCTGGGGCTGCCCAAGACCAAGAAGATCAAGACCGGCTACACCACCGACGCCGACGCCCTCCAGTGGCTTTACGCGCAGAACCCGCTGCCGGTCCTGGAGCACCTGCTGCGCCACCGGGACGTGGCGAAGCTCAAGACGACCGTCGACGGCCTGCTCAAATCGGTCTCCGAGGACGGCCGCATCCACACCACGTTCAAGCAGACCGTGGCGGCCACCGGCCGGCTCTCCTCCACCGACCCCAACCTGCAGAACATCCCGATCCGCACCGAGGAGGGCCGGCGGATCCGCCGCGCCTTCGTCGTGGGGGAGGGGTTCGAGTGCCTGCTCACCGCCGACTACAGCCAGATCGAGATGCGGATCATGGCGCACCTGTCGTCGGACGACAAGCTGATCGAGGCGTTCAACTCCGGCCACGACTTCCACGCCGCCACCGCCTCGTCCGTGTTCGGGGTGCCCGTCGGCGAGGTCACCGCCGACCAGCGGCGCAAGATCAAGGCGATGAACTACGGCCTGGCGTACGGGCTGAGCGCGTTCGGCCTGTCCCAGCAGCTCGGCATCACCGCCGAGGAGGCGCGCGGGCTGATGGACAACTACTTCGCCGGGTTCGGCGGGGTCCGCGACTACCTCCAGGAGGTGGTGGCCCGGGCCCGGCACGACGGCTACACCTCCACCATCCTGGGCCGTCGCCGCTACCTGCCCGACCTGGTCAGCGACAACCGGCAGCGGCGGGACATGGCCGAGCGGATGGCGCTCAACGCCCCCATCCAGGGCTCGGCGGCCGACATCATCAAGGTCGCCATGCTGCGGGTCGACGCCGGGCTGCGCGAGGCCGGGCTGCGCTCGCGGATGCTGCTCCAGGTGCACGACGAGCTGGTCTTCGAGGTCGCCCCCGACGAACGGGACACCCTGGAGGCGCTGGTGCGCGGCCAGATGGGCGGCGCTTACCCGCTGTCGGTGCCGCTGGAGGTCTCCGTCGGCGAAGGCCGGGACTGGAACAGCGCCGACCACTGACCGGCGGGGCCGGGGCCCGTTCACCGGGCCGGGCGGGTCGTGGCGGCCGGGGCGCGGCCCGCTCACCGGAGTGGGTCGTGGCCCCAGTTCATCAGCGACCAGCGCCACCGCGTGTCCCGCACGTCGCCTGCGGGGCGCTGCGCCAGGTGCCGGTGCACGTAGCCGACGACCTTGCGCATGTGCCTGTAGTCGGCCTCCGTCAGCTCGGCGCGCTTGCGGCGCAGCAGGTCGACGATCCGCCGGCCGGACGAGTGCCCCACCGACTCGCCGCCGGTGGTGCCCTTCTTCCGCCAGCCGACGTGCTTCGACTCGTCGGTCTCCAGCCACGTCGACAGCTCGCCGGGCCGCATGTTGACTGCCTCGGTGAACTCCCGGTAGGTGTCCCCCTGCCCGTTCCGGTCAGTCCCGCTCACGGCGCAGCACCTCCGGCCGGTGGGCGACGTCCCGCCCCGAGTCGTCGTTGCGGATGCGGTACTGCGGCTGCTCGGGGGAGGCGTTCACGGTGTGCCCCCGCACATGCGTGCGCTCGGTGATCTTCTCCCGGATCACGCCGTGCGCCCGCCCGCTGTGGCTGGCCCAGGAGACGTGGTCGCCCGCGCGGAATTCCCTCTGCTCGGCCATGTGCCCTGGCTACCCGGGGCGGGTGCGGCGAAACGGACGGAGTCAGCCGGTGAGCTCGGCGACCGGCAGCCTGATCTCGAACGGCTCGGCCAGCGCGATCAGCTCCGCACCGTCGGCGACCAGCTCGTACTGGCGCTCGCCACCGAGGCTGAGCGGGTACGCGTAGCCGGTACGCGTACACGTGCACCGGGTCCTGCTCGATGCGCCAGTGGAAAGGGATCCCGGCGGACACCACCTCCACCGCGAGGGCCACGTCCTCGGGCTGGAGCAGGGACCGGTCGGGCCGCACGTCGGCGCGGCGCAGCAGCACGTCCGGCTGCCGGGTGTTCCTCGCGTCGAGCGCGACCCCGACGGCCTGCGTGGCGCGCAGGTGCTCAGGCGCGCAGGTGCTCAGGTGCGTGCGCGCGCAGCCACAGCCACAGCCACAGCAGGCTTGAGATGTCCTGGTGGCCCGGGGTGGGGGAGGGCGTCACTCGGAGGACTCCGTGTGCCTCAACCCGCCGGCTTCTCCGCGACGAAGATGGCGGTGCCGGGGAAGAGCCGGCCGCGCAGCGGGCTCCACTGGCCCCAGATCCCCTCGTGCCCCTCGGGCCACTCCGGCTCCACCAGGTCCACCAGCCGGAACCCGGCGCCCATCAGCTCCCGGATCCGGTCGCCGAGGGTGCGGTGCTGCTCGACGTACGTCGCCGTGCCCGTGCGGTCCTGCTCCACGTACGGCGAGCGGTCGAAGTACGAGTG
This sequence comes from Micromonospora sp. NPDC057141, assembly GCF_042670805.1. Taxonomy (NCBI): domain Bacteria; kingdom Bacillati; phylum Actinomycetota; class Actinomycetes; order Micromonosporales; family Micromonosporaceae; genus Micromonospora; species Micromonospora sp. NPDC057141. The sequence continues at coordinate 19,711 of NZ_JBHUVA010000063.1, forward strand.
CACCGCCGTGAGCCCGCCCTGCCCCGGATCGTCCAGGAAGATCCATCGCATCGGGTGGGTCACCGAGAACACCCAGCGGCCCCCGGGGCGCAGCACCCGGAACACCTCGCGCATCACCGCCGCCGAGTCGGCGACGAACGGGATGGCCCCGAACGCCGTGCACGCGGTGTCGAACGCCGCGTCGGCGAAGGGCAGCGCCAGCGCGTCGGCCTGCACCAGCGGAACCCGTACGCCGCTGCGGGCGGCGGCGTCCGCAGCGTGCCGCAGCATGCCGGCGGAGAGGTCCAGGGCGACCGGGCGGGCCCCCTGGGTGGCCAGCCAGCGGGCGGCGGCGGCCGCCCCCGCGCCCACCTCCAGCACCCGGCGGCCGGCGAGGTCGCCGAGCAGGCGGGCGTCGGCCTCGCGCAGCCCCTCGGGGCACCAGACGAAGTCCACGTCGCCGAGGAACGCGCCGTGCTCGGCCTGGTAGTCGTCGGCGTCGGAGTCCCACCAGCCGCGGTTGGCCCGCCGGGCGTCGGCGTCGGTCACCGGGCGGCGCAGCACTCCCGGTGCGGCGTCCTGCTCGGCGCTCACCGGGAGGTTGGCCAGGTCGTCGGTCACCGCGGCAGTCTAGTGGCGGCCCCAGCCAGCCCCCGGCGCGGCGCTTGGGCGGGCGCGGCGGCCGGGGAACCTCGCCCGGAAACTGCCGTTTCGGGCACGAAAGGTGCAGTCCGTCGCGAACGCGGGCTGGATCACTTCTCCCGGGGCTTGCACGCTGTGGTAATGCGCACGGTAGGCTAGACGATGCGCTCGCGGGTCGCGTGCCTCGGCAGGGAGAAGGCGTGCGGTCGCGGAGTTTCCAGACGGAGCCACATCAGGACCTCACTAGTGATTGTTCGGTGTGCCCGGCGACGGATCCGCTGGCGCGAACAGGTCACCGCGACACCAGCCTGCTGTGACAACCCATCCGACCGGAGCAACCGCCCACATGACGAGCAGCATCGAGGCCCCCTCGAGCGCCACCCGGGTCACCCACGACGATCTCGGTTCCGAGGAGGCTTTCCTCGCCGCGATCGACGAGACCATCAAGTACTTCAACGACGGCGACATTGTCGAAGGCACCGTCGTCAAGGTCGATCGGGACGAGGTCCTGCTCGACATCGGCTACAAGACCGAGGGTGTCATCCCCTCTCGGGAGTTGTCGATCAAGCACGACGTGGACCCCGCCGAGGTCGTCTCGGTCGGTGACCACATCGAGGCCCTGGTCCTCCAGAAGGAGGACAAGGAGGGGCGTCTGATCCTCTCCAAGAAGCGGGCGCAGTACGAGCGGGCCTGGGGCACGATCGAGAAGATCAAGGACGAGGACGGCGTCGTCCGCGGCTCGGTCATCGAGGTGGTCAAGGGTGGTCTCATCCTCGACATCGGGCTGCGCGGCTTCCTGCCCGCGTCCCTGGTCGAGATGCGGCGGGTGCGTGACCTGCAGCCGTACGTCGGCCGCGAGCTCGAGGCCAAGATCATCGAGCTGGACAAGAACCGCAACAACGTGGTCCTGTCCCGCCGGGCCTGGCTGGAGCAGACGCAGTCCGAGGTGCGCACCGAGTTCCTCAACAAGCTGCAGAAGGGCCAGGTCCGCAAGGGCGTCGTGTCCTCGATCGTCAACTTCGGCGCGTTCGTCGACCTGGGCGGCGTGGACGGCCTGGTGCACGTCTCCGAGCTGTCCTGGAAGCACATCGACCACCCGTCCGAGGTCGTCGAGGTCGGCCAGGAGGTCGAGGTCGAGGTTCTGGACGTCGACCTGGACCGCGAGCGGGTTTCCCTGTCGCTGAAGGCGACCCAGGAGGACCCGTGGCGGCAGTTCGCCCGCACCCACGCGATCCAGCAGATCGTGCCGGGTAAGGTCACCAAGCTGGTGCCGTTCGGCGCCTTCGTCCGGGTGGACGACGGCATCGAGGGCCTGGTCCACATCTCCGAGCTGGCCGAGCGCCACGTGGAGATCCCGGAGCAGGTCGTCCAGGTCGGCTCCGAGGTCATGGTCAAGGTCATCGACATCGACCTGGAGCGCCGCCGGATCTCGCTGTCGCTCAAGCAGGCCAACGAGGGCTTCGTCGAGGGCGAGGAGCACTTCGACCCGACCCTCTACGGCATGGCCGCGACGTACGACACCGAGGGCAACTACATCTACCCGGAGGGCTTCGACCCGGAGACGGGCGAGTGGCTCGAGGGGTACGACAAGCAGCGCGAGACCTGGGAGAACCAGTACGCCGAGGCCCGTCAGCGCTGGGAGGCCCACACCAAGCAGGTGCAGACCTCTCGGGCCGCCGACGCCGAGGCCGCTGCCAACCCTGCTCCGGCCGTGTCGACCGGCGGCACCACCACCTCGACCAGCACGGCCCCGAGCCGGCAGGCCGAGGAGCCGGCCGGCACCCTGGCCACCGACGAGGCGCTCGCCGCGCTGCGGGAGAAGCTCGCCGGCGGCAAGTGACCCCGTGACGACTCCTCACCGGCGCGGCTGACGCGCCCGGCGAGGAGCCGCCGCTGACGACGACGGGCCCCGTCCCGCGATCCGGTTCCACCGGGCCGCCAGACGGGGCCCTTCGTCGTTCCCGCCTGCCCGTCCCTTGTCCCTGCCCGTCCCTTGCCTCCGCTCTCCGGCGGGCGGGCCGGCAAGATCGTGCTCGATCGTGGATCGAGTGGCTTCGGACCCGGCCCGAGGCCACTCCTTCCCTGATCGGGCGCGATCATCGGGCGGCGCGACCGCGCGGAAGCTGGGACGTCTTCGGCCGGGTTGGCGGCGCGGCTGACGATCCGGTTGACTGTTGCCGTGCTGATGGTGGGACTGACTGGCGGGATCGGGTCCGGCAAGAGCGCCGCTGCGGCCCGGCTGGCCGCGCTCGGCGCGGTGGTGATCGATTCCGACCGGATCGCCCGCGAGGTGGTCGCCCCGGGCAGCGCGGGGCTGGCGGAGATCGTGGCCGCCTTCGGTGACCGGGTCGTCGGCCCCGACGGGGCTCTGGACCGGCCCGCACTGGGCGGGCTGGTCTTCGCCGACGGGGCGGCCCGCCGCCGGCTGGAGGCGATCACCCACCCCCGGGTCCGGGCGCGGACCGCCGAGCTGGCCGCCGGGGCCGCCCCCGACGCCGTCGTGGTCAACGACGTGCCGCTCCTGGTCGAGGTGGGGCTCGCGCCGACGTACCACCTGGTGGTCGTGGTGCAGACGGAGGTCGCCGCCCGGCTCGCGCGGTTGGCGCGCGACCGGGGAATGAGCCGGGCGGAGGCCGAGCGGCGGATCGCCGCGCAGGCCGACGACGCCCGCCGGGAGGTGGTCGCGGACGTGGTGCTGCACAACGACGGCACCCTCGACGAGCTGCACACCGAGGTGGACCGGCTGTGGCGCGACCGGCTGCTGCCGTACGAGGAGAACCTCCGGCTCCGCCGGGTGGCCGAACCCGACGGGACCGCCCTGACCGGCCCGGACCCGACCTGGCCCCAGCAGTACGCCCGGCTGGCCGCTCGGCTCCGGCACGCGCTCGCCCCGGCCGGTCGGCGGATCGACCACGTCGGCTCGACGGCCGTCGCCGGCCTCGCCGCCCGGGACGTCATCGACATCCAGCTGACCGTGCCGAGCCTGGCCGAGGCGGACGGCGTCCTCGCCGAGCGCCTCGCCGCGGCCGGGTTCCCCCGGATCGCCGGCCAGTGGTGGGACAGCCCCCGTCCGGCGGGCAGCGGCCGGTGGGAGAAGCGGCTGCACGGCAGCGCCGATCCGGGCCGCCCGGTGCGCCTGCACCTGCGCGCGGAGGGCTCGCCCGGCTGGCGGTACGCGCTGCTGATGCGCGACCACCTGCGCGCCGACCCGGACCAGCGGGCCGCGTACCTGACGCTCAAGGGGGACCCGGCGGCCAGCGCGCCGGACGGGGGCGACCACACCACGGCGCGGGACCCGTGGTTCGACGAGGAGCACCACCGCGCCGAGGAGTGGGCCGCGCGCACCGGCTGGCGGCCCTGAGCCGGCTGCGGACCAGCTGGCGTCGCCGGCACGGCCGCCTCGCTGGCGTCAGCGCGGGACGCGCGGCGTGGCCGGCGGCGGGGCCACCGGCGGCAGCGCCGGCACCGGGCCCGGCGTCAGGTCGAGCTGGGCGTACGTGCCGAGTCGGGTGCGCAACTCCACGCGACGCAGCAGCCCGGACCGGTCGATCCAGCAGCGCAGCGTGCCGCGCCCCGTGTCCACGTCGATCACGTCGACGGCCCGGTCGGCGAGGCGGTCCCCGCGGATCCGGGTCGCCGCGCCCGTCGACTCCGCCGCGCCGACGCGCAGCGCGGCGGCCAGCAGCAGGTCGACGTCGTCCGTGTCGTCGGCGTCGGGCGTGCGGTGGTGCCAGGCGGGCCCGGCGCGCGGCGGCGGCAGCGGTGGCGGGACGGTCGGGGCGCCGGTGGCGGGCGCCGACCAGACGCCGCTGGCGTCGTAGCGGCGCAGCGTCCGGCCGGGCCACGCGCCGGCGCCGCCAACCGACAGGTACGCCGCCCCCGCCGTCCAGCTGAGCCAGCCGGTGCCGCGCACGGCCCCGCCCGGGGCGACGGGCGCGGTGAGTGTGGCGACGGCCCCTCCCCGGGCCCGCATCCGGGTCGCCAGCCGGGCCAGCCGGTCCTCCTCGGGGCCGGTGAGCGCCCGGGGCAGTCCCGCGCGGCCACCGAGCGCGGCCACCGGCCACAGCACCGGCCGGTTGGCCCGCTGCAGCTCCAGGGTCACCGGTACGCCGCCCCGCAGGCGTCCCTCCAGCCGGTGCAGCCGGGCGTCCCGGTCGACCCACCAGCGGGCGGTCCCGTCGAGCAGCGGACCGGCCGCGGCCGGCAGGCTGATCGCCGGCGCGGGCCAGGCGTTCGGCGCCGACCTGCTCGTCGTCGACGCGCTCGGCCGGTCGGTCGGGGTGCTCCGGCTCGCCGCGCCGCCGGGCCGGCCCTCGCCGCTCGGGCCGGGCGGGGACGGGAGGGCGCTGCCGTCGACCCGACCGGCGTCGTCGGGCAGGCGGGACCGGAGCACGTCCACCGGCAGCCCGCCCGCCTCGGCCGGGGCCAGCCACCGGGCGTCGTCGGCCGGGAAGTCCCCGGCCGGCTCGGGACGGGGCGCGGCGAGCGCGAAGAGCAGGTCGACCGCAGGGCCTAGGGACCGGGCGGCGGACGCGTCGCCCACCCGCCAGCCGTCGGCCGGCGGCACCAGCGGCGGATATGCCGGGGCGGGCACCGCCGTCGGATCGGGCCGGGTCAGCAGCAGCCCGGGGACCGCCTGGACCAGCCCTCGGTGCGGGCCGGCGCCGGGCCCGCCGACGTCCAGGTAGGCCAGCGGCCGGGACCAGTCGACCCAGCCCAGGACGTCGGTGCGGGCGCGGGCCTCGCCGACGGTGAGGCGCAGGCCGGAGCGCACGTCCCGGTGGTTGGTGACCCGCACGGCGGCGAGGCGCTCCGCCTCCGCCGGGGTCAGCGGCCGGGACGGCTCCGGTGCCGCCGGCACCCAGGTCAGCAAACCGACGGCCAGGCCCGCCGCGGCAGCGGCGGCGACCACCCCCAGGACGAGCTCGGCGGTACGCCGGCGCCCGGCGGGCTCGGGCCCGACCCTGGCCCCGCCGCCGCGTCCGCCGCCCGGGCGGGCGCGGTGTGCGGGCCCCCGGCAGCCGCGCCGGCCCCGAACGGGGGCGACGACGACCGGGAGCGCCGCCGTGGACTGGGCCCGGCCCTCGGCGGGCGATGGCGTCGGCCGCGTCGGCCGGGCGGATCGGGGCGTCGGCCCGGGGGAATTCTCCACGCGAGGATGAACGTGCGGCGAGCGGGACAGGTGACGCCCGGCCCGGGCTGGCTGGGGGCGTTCGCGGCGGCCGGTCTGCGCCTGCGCGCGACCACGTCGGGTGCGCACGCCGGTGATGTCCCGGGTGCTGCGACCCCTGTGCCGGGGGCGTGCCGGCCGTCGAAGGCCGAGCCGCCGGCCCGGACGGCCGCCGCGAGCGGCCTACGGCCATACCTTAGCGCGGTGAAATCCGCCACACAATGCGAACATCGAAGCCGATCACGGACCGACGGTAGTCGTCCCAGGCTGTCGGACCCCGGGCGTACGGTGGGGTCATGGCGCTCGACATTCCCCGGCTCGACGGCCGTTTCCAGGTCGTCAGCGAGTTCCAGCCGGCCGGCGACCAGCCGGCCGCCATCGACGACCTGGAGCGCCGGGTCCGGCGCGGCGACCGCAACACCGTGCTGCTCGGCGCGACCGGCACGGGCAAGAGCGCCACCACGGCCTGGCTCGTCGAGCGGTTGCAGCGGCCCACCCTGGTGCTGGCCCCCAACAAGACGCTCTGCGCGCAGCTGGCGAAGGAGTTCGGCGAGTTGCTGCCGCACAACGCGGTGGAATACTTCGTCTCCTACTACGACTACTACCAGCCCGAGGCCTACATCCCGCAGACCGACACCTACATCGAGAAGGACTCCTCGATCAACGAGGAGGTCGAGCGGCTGCGGCACTCGGCGACCATGTCGCTGCTGACCCGCCGCGACGTGGTCGTGGTGGCCACCGTCTCGGCGATCTATGGCCTGGGCACCCCGGAGGAATACCTCGACCGCGCCGTCCGGGTCGCCGTCGGGCAGGAGCTCGACCGCGACCAGCTGCTGCGCCGCCTCGTCGACATCCAGTACACCCGCAACGACATGGCGTTCCAGCGGGGCACGTTCCGGGTCCGCGGCGACACGCTGGAGATCATCCCGGCATACGAGGAGCTCGCCGTCCGGATCGAGCTGTTCGGCGACGAGGTGGAGAAGCTCTACTACCTGAACCCGCTCACCGGTGACGCGGTCCGCGAGGTCGACAGCCTGATGATCTTCCCGGCCACCCACTACGCCGCCGGCCCGGAGCGGATGGAACGGGCCACCCGCGACATCGAGACGGAGTTGGCCGAGCGCCTCGCCGAGCTGGAGCGGCAGGGCAAGCTGTTGGAGGCGCAGCGGCTGCGGATGCGCACCACCTACGACCTGGAGATGATGCGGCAGGTCGGCTTCTGCTCCGGCATCGAGAACTACTCGATGCACATCGACGGCCGGCTGCCCGGCAGCCCGCCGCACTGCCTGCTCGACTACTTCCCCGACGACTTCCTCACCGTCGTCGACGAGTCGCACGTGACGATCCCGCAGATCGGCGGCATGTACGAGGGCGACGCGTCCCGCAAGCGGATGCTCATCGACCACGGCTTCCGGCTGCCCAGCGCCGCCGACAACCGGCCGCTGCGCTTCGACGAGTTCCTGGAGCGGGTGGGCCAGCTGGTCTTCCTCTCCGCGACGCCCGGCTCGTGGGAGCTGGAGCAGGCCCAGGGTGAGTTCGTCGAGCAGGTGATCCGCCCGACCGGCCTGATCGACCCCGAGGTGGTGGTGAAGCCCACCAAGGGGCAGATCGACGACCTGATGCACGAGATCAGGCTGCGCACCGAGCGCGACGAGCGGGTCCTGGTCACCACGCTGACCAAGAAGATGGCGGAGGATCTCTCCGACTACCTGCTGGAGAACGGCGTCCGGGTGCGGTATCTGCACTCCGAGGTCGACACGCTGCGCCGGGTCGAGCTGCTGCGCGAGCTGCGCAAGGGCGAGTACGACGTGCTGGTGGGCATCAACCTGCTCCGCGAGGGACTGGACCTGCCCGAGGTGTCCCTCGTGGCGATCCTGGACGCCGACAAGGAGGGCTTCCTGCGCAGCGGCCGGTCGCTGATCCAGACCATCGGCCGGGCGGCCCGCAACGTCTCCGGTCAGGTGCACATGTACGCGGACAAGATCACCCCGTCGATGGCGGAGGCGATCGACGAGACCAACCGGCGTCGGGCCAAGCAGGTCGCCCACAACGAGGCGCACGGGATCAGCCCCGAGCCGCTGCGCAAGAAGATCCACGACATCCTCGACGACATCTACCGGGAGGCGGAGGACACCGAGAGTTCCCGGGTCGGTGGCGCGGCGCGGCAGCTGTCCCGGGGCAAGGCGCCGGTCAAGGAGGCCCGCAGCCGCAGCCGGGCCGGCGCGGGAGGGCCGTCGCGGGAGGGGATGGCCCGGGCCGATCTGGCCCAGCTCATCCAGGAGCTCAACGACCAGATGCTCGCCGCCGCCCGGGAGTTGCAGTTCGAGCTGGCCGCCCGCATCCGCGACGAGGTCGCCGACCTCAAGAAGGAGTTGCGGGGGATGGACGCGGCCGGCGTGAAGTGACCCCGGGCCGCTTCCGGGGCGTCGGATGCCGTCGCCGTAAGCAAGCGAGGTATTGCAGCGCGTGATCGATCTGCGTACTCTCCGTCCTGGGGAGGCGGGGATGCCGTTGCCAACGAGTCCGGTGATTCGACGGGCGCGACTCGGTGCCGAGTTGCGCCAACTGCGCAGGCGGGAGGAGCTGACGCTGGAGCAGGTCTGCGAACGGCTGGGTTGGGCCTCCACCTCCAAGCTGTCCCGCATCGAGCTGGGGCAGAGCCGGCCCGATCTCGCCGACGTGCTCGACCTGCTGGACGTCTACCGGGTCGCGTCGGACGAGCGTGACGCGCTGATCGTCATCGCCCGGGACGCGGCGACCGGCCGCGGCTGGTGGAAGACGCTCGGCGGGATGGGGGAGCGGCAGCGCGCCTACGCCGAACTGGAGGCCGGGGCGGCCACCGTCGTGGAATACCAGCCCGCCGTCATACCGGGGCTTCTGCAGACCCCGGCGTACGCGCGGCTGCGGCTCGGGGTGGCCCGGCTGCTGCACCCCGACGTCGACGTGGAGACCGACGTGCGGGCCCGGCTGGTTCGGCAGGAGGTGCTGCACCGGCCGGAGCCACCGCGGTATACGGCGCTGCTGGAGCTCACGGCCTGCGACTCGGGCGGCGTGCCCGACGGCATTTGGCGCGAGCAGCTGCGCCACCTGGTCAATCTGGCGGGCAAGCCGAACGTGACGGTTCGGGTGGTTCCGCCCGGGGCGACGGCCGGGGGCGCGCATCCGCTGACCCCGTTCACCCGATACTCGTTCCCCGACCCGGCCGACCCGCGCACGGTGATGCTGGAGGCGTTGACCACCGACGTGCGGCTGGTCTCCGCGGCCGATCTCGCCTGGTACGACACGGTGGTCGAGCGGCTCCTCGACGCTGCGCTCCCGGCGGCGGAGACGGCGGCGCTGCTGGCCCGGCTGGCCGACGACCCGTCGTTGCCGGCGGCGGCCGACCTCGGTGGGCGGTCGTCGGTCAGGGGCCGGCCGGAGGGCGCGGCGTTGCCCCGGCCCCGCGCGCCCCTGGACTGACCTCCCGGCCCGGACTGACCTCCCGGCCCGGACTGACCTCCCGGCCCGGACTGACCTCCCGGCCCGGACTGACGCACGGGTCGGGCCGGTGGACCGGCAGCGATCATCGTCGCGCGGCCACCGGGCCCGGCAACCCCGAGCCCGTCGGGGCCGGTGGCCACGCGCGCGAGCGCACGGTAGCCGGCGGGTACGACAATCCCGGCGGGGCAGGGCGGGCGGGGGCGGCGACCGGTCGGGCCGGTGCGTCTCAGGCCGGGACGTCGACGAAGTGCTCGACCAGCGGCGGGCCGGCGAAGTGCGGGCCGATCAGCGCCCGCCACTGCTGGAACCGCTCGGTCTCGCGGAAGTTCTCCTCGTGGGCCGCCACGGAATCCCACTCGACCAGCAGTACGAACCGCGTCGGCGACTCGATGCCCCGGGTCATCCGGACGGAGCGGCAGCCGGGCGTGCCGGCCAGGATCTCGTGCCCCCGCGCGTACGCGGCGGCGAAGTCGTCCTCGTGTCCGGGCGTCACGTCGATGAGCGCAACCTCAAGCACCATGCCGAGAGCCTTGCACGTTGCCGGCTGGGCCTGGTCCGCCGGGGTGGCAGTGTCCACTGCGGGGGGGGGGCGATCCGCGCCGCCACCGGTCCTGGGATGGCCTCCTAGGACGCTCTGCGCGCGGAGACGTCCGCCACCGGAGATGCGCTTCGGCCTCGCGATGGTGAACAATGGGCACGAAGGAGGGGAGTATTCCCCCGCGACGGAGTCGTCAGCACGGTCGACCGCCCCCCGGCGGCGCGACCCGGCTCCGTAGGTTGTCGGCCCGCTCGCGGGTCGGCGACGGAAGAGACCTCCGACAGCCACCAGTGTCCGCGTCACCACACCCACCCGCCCCGGCGGGCTACGGTGTGCCCGACGCCGTGTGTCTGCCGGAGGATGGGATTGAACGTGTCCGGATTGGTGTGGGCGGGGACTCTCGTCGCACTGACAGCGGTTCTGGTCGTCGACCTGCTGATCATCGGCCGGCGGCCGCACGAGCCGAGCGTCCGCGAGTCGAGCCTGTGGGTCGGCTTCTACGTCGGGCTGGCACTGCTCTTCGGAGCCGGGTTGTGGATCTTCTCCGGCCCCGGGGTGGCCGGTGAGTTCTACACCGGCTGGCTCACCGAGTACAGCCTCTCGGTGGACAACCTGTTCGTTTTCGTGATCATCATGGCCCGTTTCGGGGTGCCCCGGCAGTATCAGCAGAAGGTGCTGCTCATCGGCATCGTGCTGGCGCTGCTCATGCGCGGCGGGTTCATCGCCGCCGGTGCGGCCCTGATCTCCCAGTTCTCCTGGGTCTTCTACATCTTCGGCGCGTTCCTCATCTACACCGCGGTGAACCTGGCCCGCCAGGGCGAGCCGGACGAGGACGAGTTCAGCGAGAACCTGCTGATCCGGTGGAGCCGCAAGGCGTTGCCGATCTCCAGGGACTACGACGGCGCCAAGATGACCACGCACGAGGCGGGCCGACGACTGTTCACCCCGATGCTGATCGTCATGATCGCCATCGGCACCACCGACCTGATCTTCGCGCTGGACTCGATCCCGGCGATCTTCGGCATCACCCAGGAGCCGTATCTGGTCTTCACCGCGAACGTCTTCGCGCTGATGGGCCTGCGCCAGCTCTACTTCCTGCTCGGCGGGCTGCTGAACCGGCTGATCTACCTCAGCTACGGCCTGGCGGTGGTGCTCGGCTTCATCGGCGTCAAGCTGGTGCTGGAGGCCCTGGCCGACAACAACCTGCCGTTCGTCAACGGCGGCGATCCGGTGGCCTGGGCCCCGCACATCCCGATCTGGCTCTCCCTGACGGTCATCCTCGGCACCCTCTCGGTGGCGACCGTGGCCAGCCTGATCAAGTCGGCCCGGGACAGGCGGCGCGAGCTGACCTCGGCACGCGGCTGACCCTGCCTCGACGAAAGGGGCGCTTCCGGCACCGGGAGCGCCCTTTTCGCGTCTCGGGCGGTTCAGACCCGGTGCACGCCGACCAGGGTGGCCGTCCGCTCGGCCGGCATCGTCTCCTCCAGGACCCGCCGGTGCTGGTAGCAGGCGTGCAGGATGCGCCGGTCGGCGTCACCGTCCGGGGCGGCGCTGACGAAGCCGATGTGGTGGATCTGCCGGCCGGGCCGAGCGAAGAAGTACAGGTCGCCGGCGCGTTCGGCGCCCAGGGGCAGCGGGGTGGTCGCGTTGGCCTGGTCGGCGGCGTCGCGGGGCAGCACCACGCCGAACCGCCGCCAGGCCAGGTGCACCAGGCCGGAGCAGTCGATCCCGTACGCCGACACGCCACCCCACACGTAGGCCACGTCGCGCAGCCGGGCGGCGACGGTCAGCACGTCCGCCGGGGACGGGGGCGCGGCGGACGCCGGCACGAGGTGCGCCTCGGGCAGCCAGAGCGGTGGTTCGTGGCCGGGGGCGCGCACCGGCCGCCAGGCGTCCACCGGGGGGCCGACCGGGGTCAGTCGGGTGCCGAGGACGACCCCGGTGACGACCGGCCGGCCGGCCGGGGCGGCGCGCAGGGCGGTGACGGTCGCGTCGACGACCCAGGGGGTGGCCGGGGCGACCGGGGCCGCCGGGGCGTCGGCCCGCGGTGGGGCGAGTTGGGCGGCCGGGAGCCAGCCGGGGTAGCCGCGCGGGTCGAGCCGGGCCGCCGGCTGCTCGACGGCCACGACGTGCGCCCAGCCGTCCGGGCGTACGTCCGTGACCAGCACCCGTTCGCCGAGCAGCAGTTGACTCAGCACGCACTCGCCGACCTGTTGGTCGGCATCCATGCCGGAGATCCAGGCGGCGACGTCGGCGTGGGCGTCGAGGGCGGGACGGTCGACGGGGCGTACCGCCTCGGGTTGGGACCAGAGGGTCGCGACCGCGACCCGGACGACGGCCTCGCGGCCCGGTTGCAGCTCCACGTCCACCCCCAGTTCGCGGCGTCCCTGTCGCGACCTTATGAAAGAAAGCGCCACCAATCAACCAGTCTGCTGAATCTTTGCTTCAGACACGGAGGTGATGCCGAGGCCGGGCGTGTCCGGCAGCACCACGGTCGCCCCGTCGTACCGGATGCCGCCCCGCACCGGCGACCAGGCCAGCCACCAGGCGGCGTCGAGGTCGGAGACGGCGCTGGTCCCGTGCGCGGCGACCAGGCTGGCCGCGGCGCCGAGCCCGACCTGGCTCTCCATCATCGAGCCGACGACGGTGCCGACCCCGTGCTCGGCGGCCAGGTCCAGCAGCGTGCGGGCGGCGTGCAGGCCGCCGCACTTGGCCAGCTTGACGTTGACCATGTCGGCGGCCCGGCGGCGGATCACCTCGACCAGGTCGCGCACGCCGAACACCGACTCGTCGGCCAGGATCGGCAGGCCGACCCGGTCGCTGACCCAGGCCAGCCCGTCTAGGTCCCAGCGGGACACCGGCTGCTCCACCAGTTCGACGCCGAGGCCGGCGTCCTCGATGCCGCGGATCACGCGGACCGCCTCGCGGGGGGTCCAACCCTGGTTGGCGTCGAGCCGGATGCGCACGTCGGGGCCGACTGCGGCCCGGACCGCCCGGACCCGCTCCAGGTCGCCCGCCGCGTCGGTGCCCACCTTCAGCTTGAGCACCGAGAACCCCTCGCCGCGTCGCTGCCGGGCGGCGGCGGCCAGGTCGGTGGCGTCGCCCGCGGCGAGGGTGACGTCCGTCGGCACGCGCAGGGCCGTGCCGCCGAGCAACCGCACCAGGGGTACGCCGAGCCGCCGCGCGGCCAGGTCGTGCAGGGCGGTGTCCACCGCCGCCCTGGCGGCCTCGTTGCCGGCCACCGCGCGGCGCACCTCGGCGCACCGGGCCACGAGGTCGTCGGCGTCCCGGCCGACCAGGCCCGGCGCGAGCATCTCCCGCACGCACGCCTCCGCCCCGGCCAGCGACGCCCCGGTCACCTGCCACACCTGCGGGGCCTCGCCGAAGCCGGACCGCCCGTCGGCGTCGACGAGCTCCACGATCAGCGTGTCGGTGGTGGTGGTGCGGCGCAGCGCGGTCACGAACGGGGTGTGCAGGGGCGCGGAAAGCCGATGGGTGTGTACCGCGGTGATCGTCACGTGGGGCACCCTATACAGGGCACGGCGACGACAGGGGAGGCCGGATGGGCGGGCGGGACTGGGAGCTGGTGGGGGCGCCGAACGCGCGCGACCTCGGCGGCATGGTGGGGTTGGACGGGCGGCGGGTGCGGGCGGGCCGGCTGATCCGGACCCCGGCGCTGGGCCGGTTGACCGACGAGGACCTGCCGGTGCTGGGGAAGATCGCCCCGGTCTGCGTGGTGGACCTGCGCGACGATTCGGAGATCGCGGCGGCCCCGCCGAACCGGTTGCCCGGTGAGCCCCGCGTGGTGCGCCTGCCGGTGTACGACCCGGCGCACCCGGTCTTCACGGCCGTGTCGGAGGTGCTGCTCGGGCACGACCTGCGCGCGGAGACGGCGCTGGCCCTGCAGGGCAGCCCGGCGGCGATGGCGGAGATCTACCGGTGGTTCGTCACGGGCGAAGCGGCCCGGGCGGGCTTCGGCGGGGCGGCCCGGCTGGCCGCCGACGCGGGCAGCCTGCCGCTGCTGTTCCACTGCTCGGCCGGCAAGGACCGCACCGGCTGGCTGTCGGTCGTGCTGCTCACCGCGCTGGGGGTGGACGAGGCGGCGATCCGGGCGGACTACCTGCGGACCAACGAGCGGACGGAGAGCCTCAAGGAGGTCGTCCTGGCCGCGATGCGGGCCCGGCAGCCGGAGCTGGCGGAGGCGGCGATCCGGCCGCTGATGGAGGTGCGGGAGGCGTACCTGGACGCCGCGTACGCGGAGGTCCGGCGGGTGCACGGCTCGTTCGACGCGTACCTGCGCGACGGGCTGGGGCTGACACAGGGGCACCTGGCGGCGCTGCGGGACAACCTGCTGGACTGAGGCGCGCCGTTCGCTGATCGCGTTCCGTGACGGCTGCGGGAAGCGATGGCGAATGGCGGTCCGGCTGACGCTGTGTCATGGTCCTGCGACCCGAGCAGACATCCCGCTCCCCCTTTGCTCTGCACCCATCTACGCAACACGTCGCTGAGCTGCGGATGCGCCGAATGAAGGTCACGGGTGGAAGCGGCGGCCAGATGCGTTGCGTGACCGCTATGCGACCGTTGCGTCCGTGGGTGCAGAGCAAAGGGCCTTGTCTGCGTATCGCCCTGCGTTGCGCTGTGTCACGTGGCGGTGTCGCGCCCGGTTCTCGGCTCGCTGTCCTGCCGGGCCCTCGGCCCCGCCGGGGCCGGGCTCAGGTCGTGGCGGGCCGCCCAGACCCGGGCGGAGATGTCGGCGAGCAACCGGCAGGCGTTGTCGCCGGCCCCGTCGCCGCCGTCCGGGTCGCCGCCGTCCGGGTCGCCGCCGTCCGGGTCGCCGCCGTCCGGGTCGCCGGTGGTGCAGACGACCAGCACGTACGGTGGGGCGTCGGTCGGGTGGACCACGCCGGCGCCGTGCCGCACGCCGCGCACCCAGCCGTTCTTGTGGGCGATGCGGACGCCGTCGGGCAGGCCGGCGGCGAGGTCCTCGCGGAACTCCTGGGCGAACAGGACGTCGAGCATCGCGGCGCAGCCGGCGGGGGAGGCGAGGGGGCCGGGGCGGGTCGCGCCGGCGGCCAGCCCGCCGAGCAGGTCGGCCAGGTCGGCTGCGGTGACCAGGTTGGTGATGCCGGCCTCGCGGGCGGCGAAGTCCTCGATGCCGCGCCCGGTGACGCTGTGTCGGGCACCGGCGACCGCCCACGCGTCGGCGACGGCGGGCAGGCCGACGTGGCGCAGGCAGAGGTTGGTGGCCAGGTTGCTGGAGCGCACGATCATCCGCTCGGCCAGCCAGCGTAGGGACGCGTGTCCGCTCTCCCGCTCCCAGACCGCCTCGTCGTTGTCGTAGTGCCGGGCGCAGGCGAAGCGGGGGGCACCGGGCAGGGCGGAGTCGAACTCGTTGCGCACCTGCACCGGGGCGTCGAGGTCGAGCGTGCCGGCCTCGGCGGCCCGGTGCAGGGCCAGCAGCACGGCGACCTTCATGGTGCTGGCCGCGTAGTGGGTGGCGTCGGGGTGCCGGGTCCAGGTCGCCGGGGCGTCGACCCGGCCCGCGTACGCCGAGACGGTGCCCGGCAGTGCGTCCAGGCGGGCGTCGAGCTCGTCCCAGATCATGCCGGTGACGGTAGCCGATCCGGCCCCCGGTCGCCCGGGGGCCGGGGTCAGCCGGCGTGCTTGCGGCGGGCCGTGGCGCGGGCGCGCTGGGTCTGGTCGAGCACGACCTTACGGATGCGGACCGCGGCCGGGGTGACCTCGACGCACTCGTCCTCGCGGCAGAACTCCAGGGCCTGCTCCAGCGACAGCTTGCGCGGCGGGATCAGCTTCTCGGTCTCGTCGGAGGTCGACGCCCGCATGTTGGTGAGCTTCTTCTCCTTGGTGATGTTGACGTCCATGTCGTCGGAGCGGGAGTTCTCCCCGACGATCATGCCCTCGTACACCTCGGTGCCCGGCTCGATGAAGAGCTGGCCGCGCTCCTGGAGGTTGGTCATCGCGAACGCGGTGACGGCCCCGGCCCGGTCGGCGACCAGCGAGCCGTTGTTGCGGGTACGCAGCTCGCCGAACCACGGCTCGTAGGACTCGAAGACGTGGTGCAGGATGCCGGTGCCCCGGGTCTCGGTGAGGAACTCGGTGCGGAAGCCGATCAGGCCGCGCGCGGGAACCAGCCACTCCATCCGGATCCAGCCGGTGCCGTGGTTGACCAGCTGTTCCATCCGACCCTTGCGGGTGGCCAGGAGCTGGGTTATGGCGCCCAGGTAGTCGTCGGGGGCGTCGATGGTCAGCCGCTCGACCGGCTCGCAGGTCTTGCCGTCGATCTCCCGGGTGACGACCTGCGGCTTGCCGACGGTCAGCTCGTAGGACTCGCGGCGCATCTGCTCGACGAGGATGGCCAGGGCCAGCTCGCCGCGCCCCTGGACCTCCCAGGCGTCGGGGCGCTCGGTGGGCAGGACCCGCAGCGAGACGTTGCCGACCAGCTCCTTGTCGAGGCGGTCCTTGACCATCCGGGCGGTGACCTTGGCGCCCTTGACGCGGCCGACCAGCGGCGAGGTGTTGGTGCCGATGGTCATCGAGATCGCCGGCTCGTCGACGGTGATCAGCGGCAGCGCGATCGGGTTCTCGGCGTCGGCCAGCGTCTCGCCGATCATGATCTCGGGGATGCCGGCGACGGCGATGATGTCGCCGGGGCCTGCCGAGTCGGCGGGCTTGCGCTCCAGGCCCTCGGTCATCAGCATCTCGGAGATGCGGACCCGCTGGGTGCTGCCGTCGGTGCGGCACCAGGCGACGGTCTGGCCCTTGGCGATGGTGCCCTGCCGGACCCGGCACAGCGCCAGCCGGCCGAGGAACGGCGAGGCGTCGAGGTTGGTGACGTGGGCCTGCAGCGGCGCGTCCTGCTCGTACGCGGGCGGCGGGATGGTGTCGAGCAGGGCGCGGAACAGCGGCTCCAGGCTCGTGCTGTCCTGGGGGACCGAGCCGTCGGCAGGCTGGGTGAGCGAGGCGATGCCGTCGCGGGCGCAGGCGTAGACGATGGGGAAGTCGATCTGCTCCTCGTCGGCGTCCAGGTCGAGGAAGAGCTCGTAGGTGTCGTCCACGACGTCCTTGATCCGGGCGTCGGGGCGGTCCACCTTGTTGATCACCAGGATGATCGGCATCCGGGCGCGCAGCGCCTTGCGCAGCACGAAGCGGGTCTGCGGCAGCGGGCCCTCGCTGGCGTCGACCAGCAGCACCACGCCGTCGACCATGGTGAGGCCGCGCTCGACCTCGCCGCCGAAGTCGGCGTGGCCCGGGGTGTCGATGATGTTGATGGTGACCGGCTCCGACCCGTCCGCCGGCAGGTAGCGCACGCCGGTGTTCTTGGCCAGGATGGTGATGCCCTTCTCCCTTTCGAGGTCCATCGAGTCCATCACCCGCTCGGTCGTCTCGCCGCGGGCGCCGTAGGCGCCGGCCTGCCGCAACATGGCGTCGACCAGGGTGGTCTTGCCGTGGTCGACGTGAGCGATGATGGCGACGTTGCGGAGGTCGGTGCGAAGCTGCATGGGCTCCATCCTCCCGCCTGCGCGGATCAGGGGCCGCGTCGGGGTCACCCCCCGGCCTTCGGCGGATCCGGTGGCTGTGCGACTGTCGGTGCCCGTGCCCCGGCTGGCATGCTGGCCGCGTGAGCCGGGGGCCGTCGTGCACGATCTGCTGAACTCGGTGCAGGGCCTGCCGCCCCTGCTGGTCTACCTGGTCGCCGCGGCGATCGTGGCCGGTGAGACGGCGGTGATCGTCGGGCTGCTGGTGCCGGGCGAGGCGACGCTGCTGCTGGTCGGCTTCCTCACGTACACCGGCGCGCTGCGGCTCGGCCCCGCCCTGCTGGTGATGATTGTCGCAGCCGTGACCGGGGACACGTTGGCGTTCCGCGCGGGCCGCCGGTATGGTCCCCGGCTGCGCGCGTCCGGGTTCGGGGCGCGGGTGGGCCCGCACCGGTGGCGGCGCGCCGACGCGCTGCTGGAGCGGCTCGGCGGGCGGGGGGTGTGCACGGCGCGCTGGGTGGCGTTCGCCCGCACCCTCGCGCCCCGCCTGGCGGGGGCGTCCGGCATGCCGTACCGCCGGTTCGCGCCGTGGAACCTCGCGGGCGTGGCGACCTGGGTGGGCGGGGCGGTGCTGGCGGGCAACCTGGCCGGGGAGTCGTACGAGACGGTGTCCCGGCTGCTCGGGCGGGCCACCAGCGCGGTGCTGGTGCTGCTCGGCGGCGTGCTCGCGGTGGTGCTGGTGGGTCGCTGGCTGGGCCGCCACCCGGACCCGGCTCGGGCGCTGCTGGCCCGGGCTGCGGCGCTGCCGCCGGTGCGCTGGCTCTCCGCCCGGTACGGGGTGCTGTTCTTCCTGCTGGCGATGCGCGTCGGCCCCGGCTGGACGCTGCTGATCAACCTGGGCGCGGGGCTGGTGCTGCTGTTCGTGGCCGGGTCGGGGATCGCCTGGCTGCTGGGGGCGGCGATGCGGTGGAGCGGGCTGGCGGTGGTCGACGACGTGATCGCCGGCTGGTTCGCCGACCGGCATACTCCCGGCGCGGCGGAGGTCGCGCTGACCGTGGTCTCCGTGTCGCGCGGCTCGGTGCTGATCGCGCTGGTGGCGGTGGTGGCCGCCGGTCGGGCCTGGCGGCAGCGTCCGTGCCCGGCCCGTGGCGGGCCGCTGCCGCGGGCCGATCCGCTCGACGTGGTGGGCACCGTCGGCGCGTTCCTGCCGCTGGTGGTGCTCGCCCTCGTCGCCGACGTGGTCGCTCCGGGCCGGCTCGCGTCGGGGGAGGAGAGCATGCTGTTCGCGACGCAGAACGCGGTGATGGCGGCGAGCCTGTGCACCCTGGCGTGGCTGCTGTCGCGGGGTGCGCCCTGGCCGGTGGCGGTGGCGGTGTGGACGGCCGCCGCGGCAGGGGTGGCCACCATCGGCGGCGCGCGGCTCTATCTCGGGCAGGGCACCGCCAGCAGCACGGTCACCTCGGTACTGCTCGGGGTGGCGTGGACCGCGCTGTTCATGGTCGCCTGGGCGACCCGGGGCCGGGCGGTCGGTGCGGAACCCGCTGCGGGGCCGCGCGGGACGTCCGGCCCCGGTTAGGGTCCGGGTCGCGCGGCTCGCCGGTGGGCGCCGGCGGGATCCGGCCGGGCCACCAGAAGCGGTCGCCGAGCAGGAACGCCAGCGCCGGCACGAGGACCGTGCGCACCAGCAGCGTGTCGAGCAGCACCCCGATGCAGACGATGACCCCGATCTGGGTCAGCAGGATCAGCGGCAGCACGCCGAGGACGGCGAAGACCGCCGCGAGCAGCACCCCCGCGCTGGTGATCACGCCGCCGGTGACGCGCAGGGCCGAGAGCATGCCGTCGCGGGTGCCGGTGCGCCGGGCGTCCTCACGGGCCCGGGTGACGAGGAAGATGTTGTAGTCGACGCCGAGGGCCACCAGGAAGACGAAGGCGAGCAGCAGGACACCGCTGTCGAGCGCCGGGAACCCGAGGACGAGGTCGAACAGCAGCCGGGCCGCGCCGAGGCTGGCGAAGAACGACGCGACGACGGTGAGCACGAGCAGGGCCGGGGCGACCAGGCCGCGTAGCAGCAGCACGAGCACCGCGGCGACGAGCAGCAGGATGATCGGCAGGATCAGCCGCAGGTCCCTGCCGTCGGCCTCGGTGGAGTCGTAGGTGGCGGCGACCGTGCCGCCGACGACGGCCCCGTCGGACTGTCCGGCGCCGGCGGCCGGTGGCGGGGCGGAGCCGGGCACCGCGGCGACGGCGGCGCGCAGCGCCTCGATCGCGTGGTCCGAGGCGGCGCTGCCCGGCTCGGCCGCGAGCACCACGTCGATCTGGGCGACGGCGGTGCCGGCGGCCCCGGGGCGGGCGGAGGCGACCCCGGGGACGGCCGTGGCGGCCGCCGTCACGGCCTGCGCCGCCGCCGGGGTGGTCAGGACGGCGACCGGCTGGGTCGTGCCGGCGGGGAAGGCTCCGGCGAGGGTCTCCGCGCCGGCGACGGCCTCGGGCTTCACCCGGAACTGATCGGTCTCCGACAGGCCGGTGCGGATGCCCAGCCCGCCGAGGGCGAGGCCGGCGAGCAGCAGCGTCGCGAGCGCCGCGACCGGCAGCGGGCGGCGGACGACGGCGGCGCCGAGCCGGCCCCACAGCCGACCCTCGCGCGCGGGGCCGCCGACCTGGGGCACGAACGGCCAGAACAGTCCCCGGCCGAGGAGCACCAGCGCGGCGGGGAGGACGAACAGCGCCGACAGCATGGCGAACACGACGCCGGTGGCGCAGGCCACGGCGAGGGCCCGGTTGTTCTCCTGCTCCGACAGCAGCAGGGTGAGCACGCCGAGCACGACCGTGCCGCCGCTGGCGAGGATGGGTTCGGTGGTGCGGCGCAGGGCATTGCGCATCGCGGCGAAGCGGTCGGCCTCGCGGCGCAGTTCCTCCCGGTAGCGGGCGATGATCAGCAGGGCGTAGTCGGTGGCGGCGCCGAAGACGAGGACGCTGGCGATGCCGGTGACCGCGCCCTCCCGAAGGTGGATGCCGAGGGCGGGGACGACGGTGTCGACGGCCCGCAGCGTGAGCTGTTCGGTGGCCGCGACGACGACGAGCGGCACGATCCACAGGAACGGGCTGCGGTAGGTGACGAGCAGCAGCAGCGCGACGACGCCGGCGGTGACGGCGAGCAGCGTGACGTCCGCGCCCTCGAAGACCTGCGTCAGGTCCGCGGTGAACGCGGGGGCGCCGGTGACCTGCGCGGTGAGGCCGGCGGGCAGGCCGTCGAGGGCGGCGCGGAGGTCGGCCACCGCGCCGGCGACGGCCTCCTGGCCGGCGGCGGTGGACATCGGTACGGCGAGCAGCGCCACGGTGCCGTCGGGGGAGGTCTGCGGCGGGCTCACCCGGCCCCCGACGGCGAACCGGCCCAGCTCGCCTTCGCGGGCGGTGATCGCCGCGCGGTCCGGTTCGGTGAGCGGGCCGCCGTCGGCGCGGCTGACGACGACGATCGCGGGTTGGACGTCGCGGGAGGGCAGCTCGTCCTGGAGCCGCTCGACCTGGGTGGACTGCCACTCGACGGAGAGCCCGGTGGACGAGACGGAGGCGGGGTTGTCGGGCTTCGGGAGTCCGAAGACGGCTGCGCCGAGGACGATCGCGGCGGCCACGGTGAGCCAGGCGGCGAGCCGACCGCGGGCGACGCGGGTGAACACAGACATCGGGTTCCCTCGTGGTTTTCGGGGTGGGCACGGGGCTGGTGGGCGCGCTGGGCCGGCGAGTTCCGAACAGCCGATTGTCGCGTCTACCAAGTATCTTGATAGGCGAGATTATCGACTGCTCGACTATGCTGCAACCGGCACGCACGGGGAGGGGGAAGCGACGTCGTGGCAACGCACGGCATGTACCGGCGGCGGGAAACCCGGCGCGAGCAGCTCGTCGCCGACATCACCAACGACCTGCGGCGCTACTCGGTCGACGCCCAGCACGTCGGGCACGCCTTCGCCGGCCTGCACGGGCTCAACGGCACCGACCTGCACGCCCTCATCGCCGTCATGGACGCCGAACTCGCCGGCGCGCCGGTCACCCCGGGCCGCCTGGGGGAGAAGCTGAACCTGTCGTCCGGCTCGGTGACCGCGCTGATCGACCGGCTGGAGCGCGCCGGGCACGTCCGCCGGGACCGCGACACCGGCGACCGCCGCAAGGTCTTCCTGCGCTACGCCGACCCGGGCGCCGCGCTGGCCATGGAGTTCTTCCAGCCGCTCGGGCGCCGCACCGACGCGGCGATGGCCGGCTTCAGCGAGGACGAGCTGGAGGTCGTGCGCCGCTTCCTGACGGTGATGGTGGCCGCCACGCGGGAGCACCTCGACCAGGTCCGGGCGGCACGCCCGGAGCCGGCGCGTCGCCCGCCGCGCTGACCCGCCCCCGCGGGC
>NZ_JBHUVA010000064.1:0-40216 GCF_042670805.1 Micromonospora sp. NPDC057141
GCCCGAAGGCCACCTCCCGGTCGCCGTGCTCGGGCAGGGACACCTCGGGATCGCCCTTCGCCGGGCCCTCCGCCAGCTCGATCACCGTGCGCTCGGCGAGGTGCCGCAGCAGCTCGCCGAAGGTGCGGAAGCCGTAGTCGGACTCGCTGAACGTCGGGTCCTTGCGCAGCAGGGTGCGCTTGAGCGTCGAGGCGGTCACCTCCCCGCTGGAGCTGCCCTGGAGGCCGGCCACGGTCTGGGCCACCAGCACGCTGAGCGTGTCGACGTCGCGGGCCGGCTCCGCGCCCACCGGCTGCGCCCCGGGCTCCGTGGTCTCCGCCGTCTCCGCCTGCTCGACCTGCTCGGGCTCCGGGCTGGGCAGCCGGGTCGGCCGGCCGCGCCGGGCGCGCGCCGGCGGGACGTCGACGCCCTCGAGGCGGTCGTAGTAGAGGAACTCGTCGCACGCCGGCGGGAGCAGCGCCGAGGTGGACTTCTCCACGCCCACGCCGATGACCCGCTTGTTGAGCTCCCGCAGCTTGTGCACCAGCGGCGTGAAGTCGCTGTCACCGGTGCAGATCACGAACGTCGAGACGTACGCGCGCTCGAAGGCCAGCTCCACGGCGTCGACGGCCATCTTGATGTCAGCGGCGTTCTTGCGCGAGGCCCCCATGCGCTGGGGCATCTCGATCAGCTCGACGTGGGAGCGGGTGAGCATCCGCCGGTCCTCGTCGAAGAAGGACCAGTCGGCGTACGCCCGGCGGACCACCACCCGCCCCCGCTCGGCGAGGGCGTCGGCGATGGGACGCAGGTCGAAGGCCATGCCGCCGAGGTGTTCGCGCGCCCCCAACGCGAGGTTCTCGTAGTCGAGGAACAGGGCGATGCGGTCTTCGTGATCCACGGACGCCAGCGTACGCCCGTGCCGGCCACCTGCGTCGGACGCGCCGCGCGGCGGCCCCGCCCGGCCGGCGGCGGCACGACTGTCGGAGGTGGCGGCTAGCGTGCCCGCATGGACCTCATCCTGATCCCCGGCTTCTGGCTCGACGGCTCGTCGTGGCGCGGGGTCGCGCCGGCCCTCGAACGGGCGGGGCACCGCGTGCGGGCGCTCACCCTGCCCGGCCTCGACCCGGCCGACGCCGACCGCGCCGGCGTCCGGCTGCGCGACCACGTCGCCGCGGTCGTCGCCGCCGTCGACGAGGCCGACGGGCCGGTCGTGCTCGTCGGCCACTCCGGCGGCGGGGCGATCGCGCACGCCGCCGCCGACGCGCGACCCGACCGGGTCGCCCGGGTCGTGTACGTCGACGCCGGGCCGCTCGGCGACGGGCACCCCATCAACGACCAGCTGCCGGTGGTCGACGGCGCGATCCCGCTGCCCGACTGGTCCGCGTTCGGCGAGGAGGACCTGCGCGACCTCGACGACGAGCTGCGGGCGGCGTTCCGGGCCCGGGCGGTGCCCCAGCCTGCGGCGGTCGCCTCCGACCCGCAGGTCCTCACCGACGAGCGCCGCTACGACGTGCCCGCCACGATCATCGCCTGCGAATACCCGACCGCCCAGCTGCGGGAGTGGGTCGACCAGGGCCACCCGTACGTGGCCGAGCTGGCCGCCATGCGCGACGTCGAGTACGTCGACCTGCCCACCGGCCACTGGCCGCAGTTCACGAAGCCGGCGCAGCTGGGGCAGGCGATCCTGGCGGCCGTCGACCGCGGCTGAACGGAGGCTGGGCTGCCGGCAACGGCGGGCGCGGCGGGCCAGGCGCTACCCCGGGGCGGGGGCCGGGCGGATGACCGTGAACACCGCGCCCGCCGGGTCGGTGAGCGCGGCGACCCGGCCGGTCGGGACGTCCCGGGGCGGCACCAGCAGCCGCCCGCCCAGCCCCTGCGCCCGCCCGGCCACGTCGTCGGGGTCGCCGACGGCGAAGTAGGCCATCCAGCCGGTGGGCAGCAGCCCCGCCAGCGGCGGGGGCAGCGCCAGCCGGCCGGCGACCGGCCGCCCGGCGGCCAGCAGCAGGGCGTACGAGTCGTCGGGTGCCCCCGGCGGCACGCTCGCCCGCAGCCCCAGGGCGTCGGCGTGGAACCGGTCGGCGCCAGCGGGGGCGGTCGTCATGTACTCGTACCAGCTGGGTCGACCGGTGCCGGGGGCGACGACGTCGGTGCCGGCGCGCAGCCGGAAGGACCCGCCGAGCGGGTCGTGCACGTCGTCGCCGTCGAGGCGCGCCCCGGCCCCGACGGCGGCAGCCCGGACGGCCTCGGCGTCACTGGCGGCGAGGACGGTCCACCAGCGGGCCGGCGCGGCACCCGGCTCCAGCTCGGCGGCGAGCGTCCCCCCGGCGTACGCGGCGGTCACCTCGGCCCGGCCCGTGCGCGGGCCGGCCGGTGCGGCGTACGTCCAGTCGAGCAGGCCGGCGTAGAAGGCTCGGGCGGCGTCGAGGTCGGGGGTGGCGAGCGTGACGCCGCCGGGCAGCGCCGGCGCGGAGGATGCGTTCACCTGGGTCTCCGGGAGGGGCGGCGGGTCAGCGGTCGGGGTGCCGGGTCGGGGCGTCCACGGCGACGGGCACCCGGTTGAGCAGGACGTCCAGCGGGACGGGGCGGCCCAGGTGGAAGCCCTGGCCGGCGTCGACGCCCAGCCGGCGCAGCGCGGGCACCAGCGCGTCGCGGTCGACCGACTCGGCGACCGTGCGCATGCCCAGCCCGTGCGCGGCGCGCACGACCGCGTCGATGAGCACCGGGTCGGCGCCACCCCGGTCGGCCTGCCGGACGAAGTCACCGGCGATCTTGACGGTGCTGAACGGCAGGTGCTTGAGGTAGGCGAACGAACCGAACCCGGCCCCGAAGTCGTCCAGGCTCAGCTGGCAGCCGGCGTCGCGCAGTGTGCCGGCGAGGTTGCGCACCGCCGCCACGTTGGTGATCGCCGCGGTCTCGGTGACCTCCAGGCCCAGCCGGCGGGCCTCGACGCCGGCCGCGCGCAGCCGCCCCACCACCCAGTCGCCGAAGCCCGGCGACTCCAGCGACCGGGCCGAGATGTTGACGTCGAAGCGGGTCCTTGCAGCGGCGGCCGCCGGGTCGGCCAGCGCCGCCGTGGCGGTGGCCACCACCCACCGGTCCAGCTCGCCGATGAGGTCGTCGCGCTCCACCGTGGGCAGGAAGTCGGCCGGCGGCAGCTCCGGCTCCCGGCCGTCGCGCAGCCGGATGAGCAGCTCGTGGCTGACCACCTCGCCGGTCAGCAGGTCGATGATCGGCTGGGCGTCGAGGCGCATCCGGCGCTCGTCGAGGGCGCTGCGGACCCGGGCCACCACGTTCACCCGCTGCACGGCGTGCCGGTATTGCTCGGGCAGGTAGAGCCGGGCCCGGTTGCGCCCGGCGTTCTTCGCCTCGTAGAGCGCGAGGTCGGCGTGGGCGAGCGCCACGTCGCGGGTGTCACCGGGGGCCAGCGACGCGGCCCCGATGCTCAGGGTGACCCGCAGGCCGGCGTCGGCCAGCGGCACGGGGCTGCGCACCGTGGCGTTGCACAGGCCCTCGGCGACGGCGAGGGCCTCCCCGGCCGTGGCGTCGGGCAGCACGACCGCGAACTCGTCGCCGCCCAGGCGACCCAGGACGGTGCCCGCCGGCAGGTGCCGGACGAGCAGTCGGGCCAGCAGGCGCAGCACGTCGTCGCCGACGGCATGGCCGTGCACGTCGTTGATGTCCTTGAAGTTGTCGATGTCGATCAGCAGCAGGGCGCCGGAGCGCCCGCCGCCGGAGGCGAGCAGGGCGTCGAGGCGGGCCAGCAGGGCGCGCCGGTTCGGCAGGTCGGTCAGGGGGTCGCGCTCGGCCAGCCGGGTCAGCTCGTCCTGGGCCCGTCGCATCTCGGTGATGTCGTGGGCGGTGCCCAGAACGCGTTCCGGGGCACCGGAGTCGTCGGTGAAGACCTCGCCGTAGCACTCGAAGACGCGGACCGTCGCGAGGTCGGGCAGGTACATGCGGTGGGTGTACGAGAACGGCGCGCCGCTGGCCAGCGCCGTCTCCAGGGTCCGCTCGATGAGGCCGATGTCGTCGGGGTGCACCAGCTGCCGGTAGGACGGATAGTCCAGGGTGGTGCCCGCCGGCAGGCCGAACATCTGCAGCAGCACGTCGGACCAGACGACCTCGCCGGTCGCCACGTCCCACTCCCAGGTGCCGACCTTGGCCAGCTGCTCGATGCGCGCCAGACGCCACCGGTGGTTACGGCCCCGCTCGCGTTCGCGGCGTTCGGCGCTGACGTCGCGCACCTCGTACACGCGCAGGGATTGCCCGTCGGAGTCGATGCCGTGGCAGCACACCTGCAACCAGCGGGTGTCGTGGTCGGCGGCCGGCCAGGGGACCTCGACGGCCGGGCCGCCCGGTTGCACCCGTGCCAGCGGCAGCTCCTCCGGCCGGACCCCGAGCCTGCCCGCGGCCACATTGGACCAGAGGCACCGGCCGTCGGGGGCGAGCACCAGCAGGGCGGTGCAGGCGACGTCGGCCACGGCCGCCGCAAGAGTCATCACCTGGCGGGCACCCCATCCCTCTCCCCGGGCACGGATCGCACGGGGACAGCCCTCGACGGAGGGCACCCGACGCATGGTCATCCGGCCGCGACGCGGAGTCTACCCACGGCCGTGGCCGACGCGTGCCCCACGCACTGCGAACCCGCGCACCGCGCGCCCCGGTCCGTCCGGCGCGGCCAGGTAGTCGGCGAAATCGCGGCGGGGCCGGTATCCCTGGGCGCGGGCCCGGCCGAGGTCGAGCACCATGTCGCGGGCGAGCTGGTCGACGGCGTACCGGGTCAGCAGCGGCGCGCGGCGGGTGAGTCCCGACCACGCGGTCACCGCCGACGCGGCGGCGTGGGCGAGACCGACCGGCAGGTGCGTCAGCCGCGCCGGGTCGCCCACCGAGGCGAGCACCGCGCGCAGCACGGCGTCGCGCGAGTACGGCCGGGCGTCGGCGACGTTGTACGCCCCGGCCGGCCAGGCGGGGGCGGCCAGGCAGGCGTCGGCCAGGTTCCCCACGGCGGTGAGGCTGAGCCGCACGTCGGGGCCGGGCACCGGCAGCCACCTGCCCCGGCGAGCCCGCAACAGCCGGGGCAGCAGGTGCGGGTCGCCGGGGCCGTAGACCGCCCGGGGGCGCAACACGACGGCACCGGCGGCGAGGGCGAGGTGGTCGCCGGCGGCCTTGGTGCGCCCGTACGCGGAGAGCTGCCCGTCGGTCGGGTGGTCCTCGGTGACCAGGGCCGCTCCCTGCGGCCGGTAGACGCTGGCGCTGCTCACCCAGACCAGCGGGCGGCCGGCGACGGCCTCGATCAGCCGGGCCGCCCCGTCGACGTTGACCGCCCGGTAGGCGCGTTCGGCGGCCCGGCCGGGCGGCGGGTCACCGACCGCTGCGGCAAGGTGGATCACCATGTCGGCACCGGCGAGGTCGGGTGCCGTGCGGGCGGCATCCCACGGGACGTGCCGGCCGACCGGGCCGGGACGGCGGCCGAGGCAGCGCACCCGGGCCCCGACGGCCACCGCAGCCCGGGCCACGGCGGCACCGCAGAAGCCGCTCGCCCCGGTGATCGCCACCTCGGCCCCGTGGAGGTTCACGCGCCGGCCCTCCGTGACACGCCGTTCCTGGTCACGCGCCGTTCCTGGTCACGCGCCGGTCCTGACCACCAGGCGTGCCCAGCCGGGCAGCGCGGCACGCCCGTCGGCGCGGGCCCCCACCACGACCGGCCGGTACGGGGCCAGCGCGGCGAGGGTGTCGGCGAGCTGCGCGCGGGCCAGCCGGGCTCCGGGGCAGGAGTGCGGGCCGGCGCCGAAGACCAGTCGCGCGATCCGGGGCGGGGCGGGGGCGGCGGGGTCCGGCCCGGCGCGGTGTGCCCCGGCGGCGTGCCGGGCGACCAGCAGCAGCCGCTCCCCGGCCCGGACGGGGCAGCCGGCCACGGTGCCCGCCCCGGCGGCGACCCGGGGCAGCAGCGGACTCGGCGCGGTCACCCGCAGCAGCTCGTCGACCAGGGTTTCCTGGCAGGCCGGGTCGACGGCGGCGTCCCACAGCCGGTCGTCGGCGCACCAGGCGACCGCCCGGGGAATGCCGGACACGGTGGTGTTGACGGCGGCGACGGCGAGCATGCCGGCCAGGCCGGCGGCGTCCGGCGGCACACCGAGCAGGGCGGCCAGGTCGGCCACGGCGCGGCGGGCGGCGCGGGCCCGGCCGGGTGGGTGCGGGCCCGGCAGCTGCGCGGCGGCGGCCGTGGCGGCGGCGCGGCGGGCCGCCGCGGCCAGGGCGGCGGGGTCGGCGTCGACGCCGAGCCGCGCCGCCGTGGTGGCGCCGGCCAGCTCGGCGGCGACCGGCACCAGGTCCACCGGTTCGCCAGCGGCGAGCGGGGCGAGCCGCCGCCGCAGCACCGCCGTCCAGACCGGGCGCAGCCGGGCCACCCCGGCGGGCCCCAGCCCGTCGTGCAGGGCCCGGCGGATCCGCCGGTGCTCTGGGCCCTCCTGGTCGAACAGGAGCCCGTCGGCGCCGAGCCGGTGGGCGGTCCCGCCGACGGTGCCGGCGGCGGCCCGGTCCAGGGGCAGCCGGGTGAGCGCGTCGAGGTACGCCTGCGGATCGTGCACGAGCAGGGTGCGGCCCAGCCGCAGCGCCGGCCGGCGCCGGGTGGCGGCGAGCAGGGTGAACAGCACCGGGTACCGCCGCAGGTAGACCCGCCGGTCGCGGCGGCGCCCCCGGCCGGACCGGGCGGACCGGACGGCGGGGACCGCGCTGGCCGAGGCCCCCTCGGCGGACCCGGCGTCGGCGGCGGGCGCGTCGACAGGGGCCGCGGCGGCTGCGTCGGGACGCTCAGGCACGGCCGCCCCCGCGGGGGCTCGGGGCGGGCCGGGCGGTCGCGGCGGCGGCCAGGGCGGCGGTGGCGGCCCGGTCGGGCTTGCGGGACCGTCCGCTCGTCGGCACCGGTGCGATGAGCAGCGCGTCGGGGCGGGCGGCGCCCATCCGCGCCAGGACCGGATCGAGGGCCCCGCGCAGCTGGCCGGGGTCGACGCCGGGCTCCGGTTCGACGACGGCGACGAGCCGTTCGTCGCCGTCGTCGGCGGGCACGCCGACCAGCACCGCCAGGTTGACCCCGGGCACGTGCAGGGCCGGCTCGTACAGGCCGGGGTAGATGTTCTCCGCGCCGCGCAGGATCATGTCCTTGCTCCGGCCGGCGAGGACGATGCGGTCGCCGTCGAGCCGGGCGACGTCGCCGGTGTCGACCCGGTCGTGCGGCGCTTCGCCGAGATAGCGGTGCGCCTGCCCCGGCCCGGTGAGCAGCAGCCGCCCGTCGGGCCCGACCCGGGCGACCACCCCCGGCAGCGGCGCGCCGACGAGGTCACCGTCGCCGGTGAAGGCGGCCTTCTCGGTCGCCTCGACGGCGGCGGCCGGGAAGAGCTCGGTGAGCGCGTACACGCCCCACGCCTGCTCGGCGCCGGCCCGCCGGGCCCGGTCGAGCAGGGTGGCGCTGACCGGCGCGGATCCGCTGTAGAACCGGCCGAACAGCCGGGGCCGCTGCGCCAGCAGCGCCCGCAGCTGCGGCGGGGTGAGATAGCTGGCCTGCGGGCGCAGCCGGGCCACCTGCCGGGCCAGGGCCCGGGGTGAGCGGGCCGGCAGTGCCACCGGTGCGCCGCTGGCCAGGGCCGGGACGAGGACGAAGAACGTGCCGCCGAGCACCGGGGCGTCGGGGCGCGGTCGGACCAGGTCGGCGACGGCGTGCATCCCGGCGTCCAGCCCGGCGCGGCGGTGCACGACCGCCCGGGGCCGGCTGGTCGTGCCCGAGGTAAAGATGATCACCGCGTCGTCGTCGGATGCGCCCCGGTCGGGGGCCGGGCCCGAGCGGGGGCGCAGCGCCGGGGCGCACCCGGGCAGGCGGCGACCGACGGTACGCACCGGACCCAGCTCGGCCAGCCGGGGCAGGGCCAGCCGGGCCCGGCCGGCCAGCGGACGCGCCCAGCCGGCGACGGCCTGCGCCGCCGCGTCGGCGACGACCAGGGCGGGGCGGGCCAGGGCCAGTCGCGCGGTGAGCACGTCCGGGCCGGCGCTGGGGTCGAGCACCGCCACCCGCAGCCCGAGCCGGTGCGCGGCGAGCAGCACCGACAGCGCCCGGTGGCCGGGGCGCACCGCCACCCCGAGGGTGTCCCCGGCGGCGAGGCCGTGGTGGTGCAGGGCGGCGGCGTACCCGTCGGCGAGGTCGGCCAGCTCGCCCCGGGTGGCGCGGGTACGGGTGCGGCCGGTGGGGCCGGCGGTGAGCACGGCCGGCCGGTCGGGGTGGCGGCGCAGCGCGGCGGACAGTTCGTCGAGCATCGGGCGACTCGTCTCCAGGGCAGGGGTGCGGGTCAGCGCGGGTCCGGGGAGAGCCGGCCACTGCCCCGGTCCAGGTACCAGGCGGCGGTCCGGCGCAACCCGTACGCCCGCAGCCGCCGGGTGGAGTTCTCCACCACCATGGTGCGCTCGTGGACGATGGCGTCGGTGTGCCGGCGTACCCGGTTGAGGAACTCCCGGTCGGTCGGGGACGGGCGGCGGGGCATGCCCCCGGCGGCGAGATAGGCCTCGGCGGTGATCGCCATGTTGTTGCCCGCGTGCATCCGGTACGGGGCCCGGTAGCCGGGGCCCCGGTGGGCGGGGCGCAGCCGGCCGAAGGTGGTGGCGACGGCGACCAGGCAGCGGAACCCGGCCCGGCCCAGCGGGCCGTGCTCGTCGCGGCGGGCCTCGATCCGGCCGCACGCCATGGCGGCCCCGGCGGTGAGGGTGCGGCGGGCGGCGGCCGTCCAGCCGGGGTCAGGCAGGCAGTCGGCGTCGGTGCGGGCCAGCAGCGTGGCCCCCTGCGCGATCGCGTGCCGAAAGCCGGTGTCGACGGCCGCGCCGACGCCCCGCTGCTCCTCCCGCAGCAGCCGGGTCGGCACCGGCGCGTGCACGGCGAAGCGGCGCACCACGTCCCGGGTGCCGTCGGTGGAGCCGTTGTCGACCACCAGCAGGGTGAAGTCCCGGTCGGTCTGCGCCGCGAGGGCGTCGAGGGTGTCGCCGATGCGGGCGACCTCGTTGTACGCGGGCACCACCACCCACAGCGCGGTCGCGGCTTCTCCCGGACCGGTCACGACTTCTCCCAGACCATGGTCATCAGGCTGACGCCGCCGCCGAGGCCGACGAAGAGCACCCGGTCTCCGGGGCGGAGCGTGGCGTCGACGCGGGCGAGTTGCACGCCGAGGGTGGCGCTGGCGAGGTTGCCCAGCTCGCCGACGGTGATCTCCAGCTTGTCCCGGGGGACGCCGGTGACCTCGACGAAGCGGTCCAGGTAGGGCAGGGTGACCTGGTGCACCAGGATCCGGGCGTAGTCGGCCCAGTCGAGGCCGGTGCGGCCCCGGACCCGGTGCAGGATGTCGGCGCCGATCTTCTCGAACACGTCGCGCAGGGCCCGCCCGTCGCCGGTGAAGTAGGTGTGCTCGTCGCCCCGGGGGTGGCGGGACCCGCCGCCGGGGATGCCGCCGACCGTCCAGTGCTCCGACCAGGTCTCGGTGTCGACGTCGACGATGCCGCCGCGCGCGACCGGCTCGACCAGGACGGCGGCGGCGTCGCCGAAGGTGTAGCCGGCGAACGCGCCCCGGGCCTGGTCGAGGTCGGCGACCTGCCAGCGCATCGCCCGGGTGGGGGTCTCCCCCGTCACCACCAGGGCGCGGCGGGCCCGGCCGGCGAGGATCGCCGAGCGGGCCAGGTCGATGCCGTTGAGGAAGCTGTTGCAGGCGTTGGTGACGTCGAGGGCGTGGGCGTGGCTGCCGAGTTCGGCCTGCACGATGTGGGCCGTGGCGGGCTCGGCGACGTCCCGGGTGGCGGAGGCGAACAGCAGCAGGTCCACCTCCTCGGGTTCCCGGCCGGCGGCGGCGAGCGCCTGCCGGGCGGCGCGCAGGGCGAGGGTGGAGGCGTACTCGCCGTCGGCGGCGAGCCGGCGGGAGGCGATGCCGGTCATCCGCGCGAGCAGGCCGGCCGGCAGGGTCAGCCCGCTCGCCTCGGCGAGCCGCCGCTGCACCTCGTCGGTGGGCACGGTCTGCCCGGGGAGGCTGGCCCCGACGGCGGTGATGCCCACCCGCCCCCGGGCCGCGCTCAGTGGTGGTGTGGGGTCGATCATGCGTTGAGCTTGCCCAACGCCCCCGACGAGCGGATGAGTAGGGGTGCTCATGTTCGCCCGGCGGCGGGGCGGCGCGCGCTCACGCGGGCGCGGTGCGGCGGTGCATCCGCACCACGCGACGCCACGATATGGCAGGGATCACACGCCCTGGCGGCCCGGCGGGTGTCGCCGAGCCGCCACGCGGTGCGCCGGCCGGGCCGCTACCTGCGGAAGGGGCCGGTGATCTCGAACGTCGCGCCGGGGGCGTAGCAGTTGACGTACATCGTCCGCCGGTCGTCGGCGAAGCAGGCCCCGGCGAACTCGCCGTACGCCGGCGCTGACTCGGTGCCGAGGTTCTGCCGGTTGCGGGCGAACAGGTACGGCTCGCCGTCGACGGTCGTGCCCATCAGGTAGCTGTCCCCGTCGCCGTCCTGGCAGAGCATCAGGCCGCCGGCCGGGGTCATGCAGATGTTGTCGGGGGTCCTGTACAGCTCCGTTCCCGGGTCGGTGCCGCGGAACACGACGACCAGGGTCAGCTTGTTGGTGGCCGGGGCGTACCGCCACACCTGGCCCTGGTGGTCGGCCTGGGAGCCGTGCTCACGCACGGCGAAGGAGGAGACGAAGTAGGCCGCGCCGTCGGTGCCCCACCACGCGCCCTCCAGCTTCTGGGCGTGGGTCACGCCGCCGGGGCCGTAGTCCTGCAACCGCACGGGAACGCTCGTGGCGAGGGGGTCCGGCACGTCGAGCCACTCGACGCCGCCG
This sequence comes from Micromonospora sp. NPDC057141, assembly GCF_042670805.1. NCBI lineage: Bacteria > Bacillati > Actinomycetota > Actinomycetes > Micromonosporales > Micromonosporaceae > Micromonospora > Micromonospora sp. NPDC057141. Next base: position 10,838 of record NZ_JBHUVA010000064.1, read on the forward strand.
AAGACGGCGCCGGGCTCCTGGACGGTGGACAGGTCGGACACGCCGGGCACCCGCATCACCTGGAGCCGCCCGCCGGCCCGCAGGCTGCCGTGGCCGGCGAGCGGGCGGCGGGGCAGGAACCGGTAGAAGCAGCCGAACTTCTCGCCGTAGGCGTCCTCGGTCTCGTACACCACGCCCGTGCGGGGGTCGACGCAGATGGCCTCGTGCGCGAAGCGGCCCATGGCCGTGAGCGGGGTCGGGTCCGCGTTGCGGTCGGTGCGCCACGGGTCGACCTCGAAGATCCAGCCGTGGTCCTTCTCGTGGCCACCCTCGCCCCGGCGGATCTCCGTCTCCTCGCAGGTCAGCCACGTCCGCCAGGGAGTCACCCCGCCCGCGCAGTTGGTCGAGGTGCCGCCGAGGCTGACCCGCTCGGCCACCCCGCGCGGCCCGACGACCAGCGTCGTGGTCCCGCCGACGGCGACGGGGTCGTAGGTCAGCTCGGCGGGCGCGACCACCGGCACGGCGACGCCCACCCGGTTCTCGTGGTTGCGGACGAGCCGGACGTCCGGGCCGGGGCCCGAGAACGCGGCCATTCCGTCGAAACCGCTGGGCACCGCGCCGCCCGGCGCGGAAGCGCCCTCCCGGGAGAGGACCCGGTAACGGAAGCCGCGGGGCAGATCCAACAGCCCGGCCGGGTCCGGCACGAGTGTGCCGTATCCGCCCCCGTGGCCCGCCAGGGCGGGAGCCGCCGTGAAGAGCGCGTCAATTGTGCCCGAGAGCGCAACCCCTGCACTCATGATTCCTGTTTGCGCGAGGAAACGTCGCCGATCGAGACCCAAGACAGCTCCTTAGTACGAGAGGGCGAGCAATCGTAACTGCTCAATGCCCCGGGCTGTCGTTCGGCGCTACCCGTACTTCTTCCGTACCGGTGCCCCTATATGTTTTCCGGACCCCTGCTCCGGCGGGCGGGCGGGGGCCCGGGGTGGCCCGCGCAGCCGACGCGCGCTGCTACGGTGCGAGGCGTCGCGGGCCCGGAGCCGACGGGCCCGTCGCACGGGGAGAGCCGGGGCCGGGATGTCGCTGCGCGTCGTCACGTACAACATCTGGGGCACCGGGACGCCGCACCGGTACTGGCACGACCGGGCCGTCCTGCGCGGGGCCCGGGCGGGCAGCCCGGCCCTGGCGGTGGCCGACGAACGCCGGGTGTGGCGGCGCCGGGCCGCGCTGTTGACCCGCGCGCTGGCCGACGCCGACGCCGACCTGGTCGCCCTGCAGGAGGTGCCCGCGCCGGCCGGGGCGGGGACCGGCCGGGCGCGGGAGCTGGCCGACGGGCTGCCCGGGCGGTGGGACGTGGCGCACTCCGGGCCCGGCCAGGCACCCGGCCTGGCGGTGCTGAGCCGCGCGCCGATCCGGACGCGGCGGGTCTTCCCCGTGCCCGGCTTCGGTGGTTTCGGCGGGCACCCGGGCGTGCTGGAGGTCTCGACGTCCGCCGTCACGGTGTGGGTGGCGCACCTGCCGGTCGGGCCCGACGAGGCGAAGGAGGCGTGCCTGCGGGGCCTGGAGGCGGCGGCCGCGGCAGCCCCGCCGCAGCGCCCGCTGCTGGTCTGCGGCGACCTGAACTGCCCGGCGGACGGCCCCCTGATGGGGCGACTGCGCGACCGGGGCGTGCTGGTCGACGCGTGGGCGTCCGCCGGTGGCTCCACGGCCGCGCTGACCATGCCCGTGCCGGCGCCGACCTGGCGGCTCGACCACGTCCTGCACCGCGCCGCCGACCCGGTCCGCGCGACCCGTCCCACCCTGCTGGGCACCGCCTGCGACGACAGCGGCCAGTATCCCTCGGACCATTTCGGGGTGGCGCTCTCGCTCGACATCGGGACGGGCGCCCCGGAGCCGACCGACCTCACCTCGCATTGACCGACGACAAATAGATTGATCCTCGACACGAACGGTGGAAACGGTGTAAGGGGTCGCCCCAGATCGACAACGCTGGTACGTTGACCGCGATCCGCGCCGATGCCCGATCGCGACATGGCCTGCCGGAAGGAGAAGGAGTTGTCTCACGGTGGCGTGTCCGTAGCCGTCATGACGCACCCGTCCCGGCGACACCTCGCGGAAGACCTCGCGCGGCGGCTGGCTCCCTACCCGGTCGAGATCGTCCTCGACCCCGAGCCCGACGGCCCGCCGCGGACGCTGCGCACCGCCAGCGCGGCATGGGCCGCCGTCGGGCCGGGCTGCACCCACCACCTGGTGTTGCAGGACGACGCGGTGCTGTTCCCCGGTTTCCTGGAGCACGCCTTCCGGGCCGTGCAGGCCCGGCCGGACGGCGCGGTCGCCCTGCACAGCGACTGGGGGTCGCGCAACGGCGCCGCCGTCCGGATGGCCGCGCTGCTGGGCGCGCGCTGGGTCCGCGCCGTCTGCGACTACGTCCCGACCATCGCGCTGGCCCTGCCGGCGACGGTGGCCAAGGGGCTCGTCGACTACCTCGCCGGGCAGGACCCGGACGAGGCCGATGACGTGGCCGTCGCCCACTTCGCCCGGGAGGCCGGGCTGCCGGTCCACCTCACGGTGCCGAACCTGGCGGCGCACCACGACGTGCCGAGCGTGGTCGGCAACAACGACCGGGGCCGCCGCGAGGCGTCCTGCTACGTGGGCGCTCCGCCGCCGGGCTGGTCGCCCGACCCGGCGCGCACGCTCGACGGCTTCGACTGCCTGCCGTACTTCAAGCACGGCGAGCCGCGCGTCGTGGTCGAGAACGACCGGCCCACCAACGACTGGAGCCCGGTGCCGCTGGAGGGTGCCGTCGACCGGTTTGGCGTCGACGTGCCGGCGCTGCGCGAGCGGTACGCGCGCGACGTGGCCGCGCCGGAGCCCTGGCTGGCCGACCTCGCGGCCCGGGTGTCGGCCGACCAACTCTGGGCGCTGTGGGTGACGGCGTGCCTGATGGGCCTGGTCCGCACGCGGGTGGAGCCGTTCCGGTCGCTGTGGGACTCGTGGGGCCGCCCGGTCGAGCCGGCGCTGCGCGAACGCGTCCTGGCCACGCTCGCCCTCGGCGGGATGTTCCCCCGGGTGACGCACCCCGAGGTCGAGCGGCTCGGCGCGGCGCCGGCACGGCTGGCCGCGCTGGGGCTGGCCGCCGGCGACGCCTGGGGGCGTGACTGACCGCCGGGGTCGCCCCGCGCCCCTTCCCGTCCGCCAGATCGGAGCACAGCGCCATGGCCCCCACGGCCGCACTGGTCGAGGCCACCGGCCTCGTCAAGGAGTTCCGCCGCCCCCGCAAGGGCCCGGGCCTGGCCGGCGCGCTCAGGCACCTGGTCACCCGGCGCTTCGACGTCCACCGCGCCGTCGACGGCATCGACCTGCGCGTCGACGAGGGCGAGTCGGTGGCGTACGTCGGGCCCAACGGCGCGGGCAAGTCCACCACCGTGAAGCTGCTGACGGGCATCCTGGTGCCCACGGCCGGCGAGGTGCGCGTCGCCGGCGTCGTGCCGCACCGGGACCGGGTCGCCAACGCGCGCAACGTGGGCGTGGTCTTCGGTCAGCGCACGCAGCTGTGGTGGGATCTGCCGGTCCACGAGACGTTCGAGCTGCTGCGCGACATGTACCGCATCCCGGCGGCCGACTACCGCCGGTCGATGGACCGGCTCTGCGAGGTGCTGGAGATCGGCCCGCTGCTGCCGGTGCTGGCCCGCAAGCTGTCGCTCGGGCAGCGGATGCGGGCGGACCTCGCCGCCGCGCTGCTGCACGAGCCCCGCATCGTCTACCTCGACGAGCCGACCATCGGGCTGGACGTCTCGGTCAAGGACCGGGTGCGGGCCTTCCTGCGGCAGCTCGTCGCCGACGGCACGACCGTCCTGCTGACCACGCACGACGTGGGCGACATCGAGCAGGTGTGCCGGCGGATCGTCGTCGTCGACGAGGGGCGGATCCGGCACGACGGCCCGGTCGACGTCCTGCGGGACACCCTGGCGGGCAACTCGACCGTGCGTTTCCAGCTGGTCTCGCCCGCGCCGCTGGAGCTGATCCGGGAGCGCCTGCCCGACGCCGAGGTGAGCACCGGTGCCGGCGAGCGCGACCTGGTGGTCCGCTTCGACCGGACGCTGCGCCCGGCGGGCGCGGTCGCGGCGACCGTGATGGGGCTGGTCGAGGTGCGCGACCTGCGCATCGACGACGAGGGGGTCGCCGACCTCATCCGCCGGCTGCACGACCGCGACTCCCCCGCCGCCCTGACCGGTGCCGGCTGATGGGGCCATACCGGGCCATGGCGCGGATCGCCTGGCGCAACGCCCTGGCCTACCGGGTGCCGTTCCTGATGAGCCTGTCCATGCTGGTGTTCAACCTGGTGGCCATGTTCGCGCTGTGGCGGGCGCTGCTGGGCGACGGCAACGCGCTGGCCGGCTTCACCTGGCCGCAGATGAAGGCGTACCTGCTGGTGTCGTTCTTCACCAACTGCCTGGTCTCGACGTTCACCGACTTCGCGATGGCCTCCCGGATCCGCAGCGGGGCGGTGGCCGTCGACCTGGTCAAGCCGGTGGACTACCAGCAGGGCCGGCTCGCCGAGGCGCTGGGCTTCGCGCTGCTGGAGACGGCCGCCGCGGCGACGGTGTGCGGCGTGGTCCTGATGGCCTTCGGCGGGGTGCCGCTGCCGTCGCCGGGGCGCCTCGCGCTGTTCGTGGCGAGTCTCGCCGCCGTGGTGCCGTTGAAGTTCCTCATCGTCTACATGTGCGGGCTGCTCTGCTTCTGGACGCAGAACTACCTGGGCATCAGCCTGGCCCGGGTGGCGGTGTCCGGGATCCTGTCCGGGGCCACGGTGCCGCTGGCGTTCTTCCCGGCGTGGCTGCGCCACGTCGCCGAGGTGCTGCCGTTCCAGGCCGTCACCAACACCCCCGCGATGTTGTTCCTGGGCCGCGACCCCGGGCTGCCGGGCGCGCTGGCGGTGACGGTGCAGCTGCTGTGGATCGTCGCGCTGTGGTGGCTGGCCCGGCGACTGTGGCACGTCGCGGTCCGCCGGCTCACCGTGCACGGGGGCTGACCTGATGCACGCCCTGCGCGTCTACCGGCGCTGCCTCGGCGCGCACCTGCGGGCCACCCTGGAATACCAGGCCGACTTCTGGATCCTGGTGGTCGCCGCCGTGCTGACCCAGGGCGCCGGCCTCCTGCTCATCGCGACGATCTTCGCCCGGGTCCCCCGCATCCACGGCTGGGGGGTGTGGGAGGTCGTGCTGATCTTCGGGATGATGGTGCTCGCCCAGGGGGCCAGCGAGCTGCTCGCCGAGGGCACGTGGGGGTTGGCGGGGCTGATCAACCGCGGCGAGCTGGACCGCATGCTGCTGCGGCCGTACCCGTGCCTGTTGCAGGTGTGCAGCAGCCGGGTGGGCATGAACGCGTTCGGCAACCTGACCGTCGGCGGCGGGTTGCTCGGCACGGCGCTGGCGCACCTGGACGTGGCGTGGACGCCGGGGCGGGCGGTGCTTGCGGCGGTGCTGCTGCCGAGCGCGCTGCTGATCAAGGTGTCGCTGACCGTGGTGGCGAACTCCACGTCGTTCTGGCTGCGGGGGGCGATCAACACCTTCGCCGCCGGTCTGGACCAGCTCGGCGAGCTGACGAAATATCCGCTGAGCATCTACTCGGTGGGGTTGCAGGCCGTGCTGGCGACCGCCCTGCCGTTCGCGTTCATCGGGTTCTTCCCGGTGTCGGCGTTTCTCGACCACGGGCGGCTGGCGTGGGTGGGCCTGCTGACGCCGGTGGTGGCGGCCTGGTGCGTGCTGCTCGCCGTCGCCGTGTTCCACCGGGGCCTGCGCCGCTACGAGAGCGCCGGGAACTGAGCCGCCCCCGGCCGACCGACGCCGGCCTCAGCCGACCGACGCCCGAGGGCCGTCGAGCGCGTCGAGGGTGAGGGTCGCCTCGCCGGCCCGCGCGCGGATCGACGCGACGGTCTCGTCGACCGTCAGGTCGCCGTTGTCCAGCCAGAGGCCCACGCCGGCGAGTTCGCCGGCCATCTCGTCGGCCAGGTGCAGCCAGCCGTGCAGGACCGTCTTGTGCGGGCGGAGCTCGTCGCGCACCGCCGCGACGGCCAGGTCGGGCCGGAGCATCACGAAGCCCAGCGGCGCGGGGTGCAGCAGCTCCAGGTAGCGCCGAAGCCGCTGCCGGGACGTCACCACGTAGTCGAGGACGACCAGGAAGTCGGCGGCGAGGAACGAGCGCGCCAGCAGGCACTGGTTGCGGACGTTGAGCAGGATCTGCCGCTCGGCCTCCTCGTCGTGCTGCGGCTGCGGCGGCCGGCTGCCGACGACGATCAGCCGTTGCAGGGCGTCGCCCTCGACGTGCACGCCCCGGGCTGCGGACCGGGCCAGGGCGCGGGCGGTCGTCGACTTGCCGGCCCCCGGCACCCCGGTGACCATCCAGACCCGGGGCCCCGCCTCATCCCCCGGCACCGGCCATGACCTCCTCGCGCACGTCATGCAGCAGCCGCAGGGCGCGCGCCAGGTCGTCCGGGTCGGCGGACAGGGCGCCGAGCGCCGCCTCGACGCCGCCGCGGAACCCGGCCGGGGTGGTCGGGAAGGCCGCCGCCTCCGCCACCGCCCCCTTCTCGTTGAGCAGGTAGCGGCCGGCGGCGGCGAAGAGCACCTGGGTGAGGCAGGCGACGATCCGGTAGGCGCAGCCGGTGACGTACGCGACGTCGCCCCGGCCGGCGGCGGTGACCGCCGTGTCGAGGGCGAACTGCGACTCCCAGCCGAACTGCCCGACCAGGGCCCTCGCCAGCGGCTCGGGGTAGGGGTCGGTGAGCGAGCGCAGCTGCGCGAGGACGCCCTGCGGGTCGTGGAAGGCGACGTTGTGGTGCAGCTCCCCGGCGTAGATGACGGTGCAGAAGCCGTGCGGGTGGCCGGGCTGGTAGTGGATCTCGGGTCGCCCGGCGGCGCACGCCCGCACGACGGCGCGGACGCGGTCGACCTCGCGCAGCAGGACGTCGGTCTTCACCCCGTCGACGACGAGCCAGCCGCCGCCGTTGATCCACGGACCCCACTCGCCGTAGTCGGTGCAGCCGGCCTCGCCGTTGTCGTCGATGCGGGCGAAGGCCGCGCTCAGCTCCCGGACGTCGGGCCGGCCGTCCCGGTGGTAGTAGACGCCGACGTCCACGTCGGACCTGCGGTCGGCGGTGCCCCGGGCACGCGACCCGCCGAGGGCGAGGCCCGCGATGCCGGGCAGCCCCGAGAGCGCGTCGCGGATCTTGGCGAGGATCGCGTCCTGTTCGGCGTCACCCACGGGCCGCCACCCTTTCTGTACCGTCACCGGCCGCGTGTCAACGTAGCACATCGGGGGGTGACGCCGGCCCCGGCAATAGGGGTTATCAGCCGTTCTCGGCGTGCCGCATAAGGGCTGGCATCGGCACCGGGAAATCAATTCTGGACCGGTCGAAGACATTGACGTACGCTGCGGTCTGGCGACGCGGTGGCGTCGCCATGGCATCGGGCGCCACGGGCGGCCACGACCGAACCACGAACCATTGCGGGGGCTCTCATGATTCGGCCTTTGCCGTGACGGATGCGCAACGCCGGGCGCTCGCCGAGAAACTGCGCCGCTGCGCGGCGACGGCCGGGCGGCCGATCCGGTCCTTCCTGCACCGGCCGTACCCCACCGTGTTCCCGTCCACGGCGCGGCTACGCCGCTGGCGGCACCGCAACCATGCCCGGCTCGCCCACGGCCGCACGTTCTGGGGCGACCGGCTGCGGGTGCGGCTGCCCGACGAGATCTCCATCGCGATCCGCCGGCACGGCTTCATCGAGTACGAGCTGAGCGCCTTCCTGCTGCGCCACCTGCGCGCCGGCGCGACGTTCCTCGACGTCGGCGCCCACCTCGGCTACTTCACGGTGCTGGCGTCCCGCTGCGTCGGCCCGTCCGGCCGGGTGGTGTCGTTCGAGCCCACGCCCGCGACGTACGCGCTGCTGGCGCAGAACGTGACCGGCCTCGGCAACGTCACGGCGGTGCCGGCGGCGGTCTGGTCGTCGCCCGGGACGCTCTCGCTCACCGACCACGGCGTCGGCTACAGCCCCTACAACTCGGCGTACCGGTCCCGCCTCCCGGAGGCCGTCCGGCAGCGGGTGGCCACCACCGTGCACGAGGTCACCGCGGTCACCCTCGACGAGTTCGTCGCCGCGCGGGCGCTGACGCCCGACGTGGTCAAGGTCGACGCCGAGAGCGCCGAGAAAGACGTCCTGGAGGGCATGGGCCGCCTGCTGGGCAGCGTACGTCCGATGGTCTCGCTGGAGGTCGGCGACCTCGACGTGCCCGGCGCGCCGCGCAGCGCGGAACTCGTCGAGTTCCTGGCCGGCCACGACTACCGGGCCTACGAGCTGTCCGACGGAATGCCGCGACCGCATCGACCGAGGTCATCGTACGAATACGACAACCTCGTCTTCGTCGCCGCCGAGAAAGGACACCTGTTCGATGTATGACGTCGTCGTTCGGTCCGGCACCGTCGTGGACGGCACCGGAGACGCCGCCCGGACCGGTGACATCGCCATTTCCGACGGCCGGATCGTGGCGGTCGGCAGGGTTTCCGGCCGGGGGAAGCGCGAGATCGACGCGGACGGGTGCATCGTCACTCCCGGATTCGTCGACATCCATACGCACTTCGACGGTCAGGTGACCTGGGACCCGTTGCTGACCCCGTCCTGCTGGCACGGCGTGACCACGGTGGTCATGGGCAACTGCGGCGTCGGCTTCGCCCCGGTGACCGAGCCCAACCGGGAGTGGCTGATCGGCCTGATGGAGGGCGTCGAGGACATTCCCGGCGCGTCGCTGTCCGAGGGCATCCGGTGGGCGTGGGAGAGCTTCCCGGAATACCTGGAGGCGGTCGCCGGCCTGTCCCGGGTGATGGACGTCGGCGCCCAGGTGCCGCACGGCGCCGTCCGGGCGTACGTCATGGGCGAGCGGGGCGCCGCCAACGAGCCGGCCACGCCGGAGGACATCGCCGCGATGACGGGCATCGTCCGCGAGGCGATGCACGCCGGCGCGCTCGGGTTCTCCACCTCCCGCACGACCACCCACCTGGCGATCAGCGGCGAGCCGGTGCCCGGCACGTTCGCGGCCGAGGACGAGCTGTTCGCCCTCGGCGGGGTGCTCGGCGAGCTGGGCACCGGCGTGTTCCAGCTGGTGCCCGCCGGGGCCGGCGGCGAGCCGATGGAGGACCAGTTCCGCGAGGTCAAGTGGATGCGGCGACTCTCGGCGCAGGTCGGCCGGCCGATCACGTTCGGCCTGTTCCAGAACGACCACGAGCCGCACCTGTGGCGGGAGATCGTCGCCATGGCGCGCCGGGCCAACGAGACCGAGGGCGCGCAGCTGCACCCGCAGATCGCCGGGCGGCCGTTCAGCGTCATCGTGGGCCTGGAGAGCACCCACCCGTTCAAGCGCCGCCCCACCTACCAGGAGCAGCTGGCGCACCTGCCGCTGGCCGAGCGGGTGACCCGGATGCGTGACCCCGAGACCCGGCGGCGGATCCTGGCCGAGGCCCCGGCCAGCGTCAACCCCCGGGCGTACCTCTTCCCCGAGGACTACGAGAAGTACTTCCCGTTCGGCCGGCAGCCCAACTACGAGCCCGGCAGGGAGGACAGCGTCGCCGCCATCGCGGCCCGCGCGGGCCGCGACTGCGAGGAGGTCATGTACGACCTGCTCGTCGCCGGCGACGGCACCCAGACCTTCCTGCGTCCACTGCTCGGCTACAGCGAGTTCAGCCTCGACCCGATCCACCAGATGCTCCTCGAACCGCACTGCGTGGTCGGGCTCAGCGACGCCGGCGCGCACTGCCGGCTGATCTGCGACGCGAGCACCCCGACGTCGCAGCTGACCCACTGGGCCCGGGACCGTACGCGCGGCGAACGGCTCGGGCTGGAGTTCGTCGTACACAAGCAGACCTGGCAGACGGCCGCCCTGTACGGGCTGCGCGACCGGGGGCTGCTGCGGCCCGGGTTCAAGGCCGACGTCAACGTCATCGACTTCGACAACCTCGCGCTGCGGCCCCCGCAGTTCGTGCACGACCTGCCGGCCGGCGGCGGCCGGCTGATCCAGCGGGCCGACGGGTACCGGGCCACGCTGGTCTCCGGCGAGGTGACGTTCGTCGACGGCGAGCACACCGGCGCACGTCCCGGCCGGCTGATCCGGGGCGCCCGCGGCACCGCCGGGGCGCTGTCGTGAGCCGCGCGCGGCGGCTGCGGGTGGGGCTCGTCGGGTGCGGCCAGATCGGCCGCATGTACGCCGAGCACCTGGCGGCGTCCGGCGACGTGGCGCTGACCTGCCACGACGTGCGCGGCGGCCAGGCGGCGGCGCTGGCGGCGCAGGTCGACGGCGACGTGTGCGACGACGTCGAGCGGCTCCTCGACGGCGCGGAGGCGTTGATGGTGACCTCCTCGACGGAGAGCCACGACGCGCTGGTCACGCTGGCGCTGGAGCGCAAGCTGCCCACGTTCTGCGAGAAACCCCTGACGCTGGACCTGCACCGGACCCGGGAGCTGGGCCTCGCCGCCGACCACGGCGGCACCCCGCTGTGGATCGGCTTCCAGCGCCACTTCGACGCCGGGTTCAGCACGCTGCGCGACCGGATCGCCGGCGGCGACCTCGGCACCGTCTACACGGTGCGGATGTTCTCCCACGACGCCGCCTGGCCGCCGCTGGACCGCCTCGCCGCCTCCGGCAGCATCTTCCGCGACCTGATGCTGCACGACTTCGACATGGTGCGGTGGCTCACCGGCCGGGAGGTCACCGGCGTCGCCGCGATCGGGGACGTGCTGGCCGTGCCCGAGCTGGTCGAGCTGCGCGACTACGACGCGGTGGCGGCGACGCTGGGCGTCGAGGGCGGCGGGGTCGCCGTGCTCACCGCCGGGCGGCACAGCCCGCTCGGCTACGACGTGCGCATCGAGGTGCTCGGCTCGCGCAACTGCCTGACCGTGGGGCTCGACGAGCGGACCCCGATGCGGCAGGTCACCGAGCACGGCCCCGACGAGCGCCCCCGCCACCGCGACTACCGCGACCGCTTCGCCGCCGCGTACCGGGCCCAGATCGACGCCTTCCTCGCCGCCGCCCGGGGCGGCGAACCCGACCCGCGGGCGGGCACCTGGCGCGACTCGTACGCGGCGCTGGCGCTGGCCATGGCGGCGGAGCGGTCCGTGCGCACGCACACCTTCGAACCGCCGGTCGAGGCGACGCCGTAACGCGCGGGGCGCACCGGCCCCGGCGACGTACCGACACGTGACTGAAGGGTTTCCCATGACCAGACGCGCACTCGTCACCGGAGCCGGCGGCTTCATCGGCCACCACCTGGTGACGTACCTGCGGAGCCAGGGCTGGTGGGTCCGCGGCGCCGACCTGCGGCTGCCGGAGTTCCGCGCCACGACCGCCGACGACTTCGTCGTGGGCGACCTGCGCGACCCGGAGGTCTGCCGGCGGGCGTGCGACGGCGTCACCGAGGTGTACGCCCTCGCGGCCGACATGGGCGGCATGGGCTTCATCTCGAAGGACCCGGCGACGATCCTGCGCAACAACGCGCTGATCAACCTGCACACCGTCGAGGCGGCCCGGCTGGCCGGCGCGCGGCGCTACTTCCTCGCCTCGTCCGCCTGCATCTACCCCGAGTACGCGCAGACGACGCCGGACGTGCGGCCGCTGCGCGAGGACGACGCCTTCCCCGCCGGCCCGCAGGACTCCTACGGCTGGGAGAAGCTGATGGCGGAGCGGCTCTGCGTCTACTATGCCGAACAGTACGGCCTGGACGTCCGCATCGCCCGCTACCACAACGTGTACGGACCCTACGGCACCTGGGACGGTGGGCGGGAGAAGGCCCCCGCCGCGCTGTGCCGCAAGGTCGCCGAGGCGCCCCCCGGCGGGGAGGTGGAGATCTGGGGCGACGGCCGGCAGACCCGCTCGTTCTGCTACGTCGACGACTGCGTCGAGGGCACCTACCGCCTGATGCGCAGCGACCACGCCGAGCCGGTGAACATCGGCTCGGACCGCCTGGTGACCATCGACGAACTGGCCGCCCTGGTGATGGCGGCGGCCGGCCGCCACGACCTGCGCCTGCGCCACGTGAGCGGCCCGCAGGGGGTGCGCGGGCGCAACTCCGACAACACGCTGGTGCGCCAGGTGCTGGGCTGGGCGCCCGGCATCCCCCTCGAGGCGGGCCTCGCCGTCACGTACCGGTGGATCGCCGACGAGGTGGCGGCCGCGCGGGGCGCCGCGGCGCAAGCGGCGCCCGCATGACGCCACCCGGCTTCGTCCTGTTCGACCTCGACGGCACGCTCATCCGGCCCGGAGCCCCGGTGCAGCGCGCCCACCTGTCCACCATGGCCGCCGCCATCGCCGACGTCTGCGGCGCCGCCGAGGAGTTCCGCTACGAGGGCGGCCAACTCTGGTACGCCGGCATCGACCTGGCGGGCTTCACCGACGCCGGTACGGTGCACGCCGCGCTGCGCCACCACGGCGTCCCCGCCGGTCGGCTCCCCCAGCTCACCTGGCAGGTCATGGCCGTCCTCGCCGCGCGCATCGAGCAGCGTCCGGCCGCCGGGGGCGCGAGCGCCGCCGATCTGCTCCCCGGCTGCCGGGGCCTGCTGGAGGCGTTGCGCGGCCACGGCTGCCCGCTGGGCATGAGCACCGGCAACGCCCGGTCGGTGGCCCGGTGGAAGATGCGGCGCACCGGCCTGGCGGACCTGCTGCGCGACGGCGGCTTCGGCGACGCCGCCCGCGACCGCGACGACGTGGTGGCCGCCGGGGTGGCCGCGCTGGGCGACGCCGGGCCCGGCGTGCTGGTCGGCGACACCGCCAAGGACGTCACGGCGGCGCACGCGTCGGGCCTGCGCTGCCTCGCGGTCACCACCGGGGCCACCCCGCCCGACGAACTGCGCGCGGCGGGCGCGGACGCGATCGTGGCGGACCTCACCGGCACCGCCGCCCTCGACGCGGTGCTGCGGCTGCTCACCGCAGCGCCGGCCCGAGTCCCCGTCCACGGAAGGTTGTCCTCATGAGTGACACACTGCCCCGCGTCGACGTCGTGATGACGACCATCGGCGACGGCGAGGCGTTCCTGTCGGCGTACCGGACGCTGCTGGGCGCGGCCGACGCGCACCGGCGGGTGCGGATCGTCGTCATCCCCGACCGCAAGACGCCCGCCAGCCTGTTCGACGCCGTCGAGCGGGCCCGCAGCGACGGCCTGCACGTCGTCTGCCCGACCGTCGCCGAGCAGGACGCCCTCCTGGCCGGCCTGGGCGCCCCCACCCTCGTCCCCTACGACTCCGACAACCGGCGCAACGTCGGCTACCTGCTGTCCTGGCAGTCCGACGCCGACTTCCTCGTCTCCGTCGACGACGACAACTTCCCCATCGACGCCGACTTCCTCACCGCGCACGCCGTCGTGGCCGCCGGCCCCCGGCCGGCGCGGGTCGTCACCGCCTCCTCCGGCTGGTGGAACCCGTGCGGGCAGCTCACCGTCGCGCCGATGCCGGTCTACCCGCGCGGCTTCCCGTACGCGCACCGCAGCCCCACCCCGACCTCCGAGCGCACCGAGACCGTCGACGTGCGGATCAACGCCGGGCTGTGGCTGGGCGACCCCGACGTCGACGCGATCACCCGCATCGCCGTACGGCCCGAGGTGACCGCCATGCCCGCGCCGGCCGTGGTCTGCGACGCCGACACCTGGGCGCCGGTCAACTCGCAGAACACCGCCGTGCACCGCGACGCCATCCCCGCCTACTACTTCCCCCGCATGGGCTACCGCCACCACGGCCAGGAGATCGACCGGTACGCCGACATCTTCAGCGGCTACTTCGTCCAGGCGTGCGCGAAGCGGCTCGGGCACGCCGTCCGGTTCGGCGACCCGCTGGCCCGACACACCCGCAACGAGCACCTGCTGCTGCGGGACCTGCAACAGGAACTCACCGCGATCGCGATCCTGGAGGACGTGCTCGGCTGGCTGCACGGCGCCAAGCTCGACGGCGACACCTACGCCGAGGCGTACGTGTCGCTGTCGTACCAGCTCCAGGACGCCGTCGAGGCGATGACCGGGCGGGTGTGGACCCACGAGCTGCGCGGCTTCGTCCACCAGATGGCCCACCTGATGCGGCAGTGGGTCGGCGTGCTCCAGCGCTGCCACGGCGGAACGCCGGCATGACCCGGCGCACCGTCCTCGTCACCGGCGCGACCGGGGCCATCGGGCAGGCGGTGGCGCAGGCGCTGGCCGGCCCCGAGGTGACGCTGGTGCTGCACTACCACCGCGACGCCGCCACCGCCGAGCGCCTCGTCGCCGAGCTGACGCCCCGCACGGCTTCCGTCGCCACCGTACGCGCCGACGTCGGCACCGACGCGGGCGTCGCGGCTGTGCTCTCGGCAGCCCGCCGGGTCGGGCCGGTGGACGTGCTGGTCAGCAACGCGGCGGTGCTGCGGCCCGCCCCCGTGGCCCGGGTCCGCGCCGACGACTGGTCGGCCACCATGGCGGTCAACCTGACCGCCGCGATGCTGCTCATCCGGGGTGTGCTGCCCGACATGACCGGCCGGGGACACGGCCGCATCGTGGTCACCACGTCCGTCGCCGGGCTACGCGGGTGGCCGTTCCAGGCGGCGTACGCCAGCGCGAAGGCGGGGCTGGTGGGGCTGGTCAAGTCGGTGGCCCGGGAAACCGCCAGGTTCGGGGTCACCGCCAACGCGGTCGCCCCGGGCTACGTGCCGTCGGCGATGAGCGCGCAGGGCGGCGACCCGGCCCGGGCGGCGATCCTGGCGCAGACGCCGATGGGTCGCGCCGGTACGCCCGCCGAGGTGGCCGCCGCCATCGCGTTCCTCGCCTCGCCCGGGGCCTCGTACGTCACCGGGCAGGTCCTCGCCGTCGACGGGGGGATGAGCGCGTGACGACACCCCCGTACGCGTTGCTGTTCCCCGGCCAGGGAGCGCAGTTCCCCGGCATGGCCCAGCGCCTCCACGACGCCTCCCCCGCCGTGCGCGACCTGTTCGACCTGGCGGAGTCCCGCACCGGCCTGCCGCTGCGCGAGATCTGCTTCCGCACCGAGCGCACCGACCAGGCGCGTACGGACTGGAACCAGCCCGCCGTGTTCCTGGCCGGCCTCGCCGGCTGGTACGCCCTGGTCGAGGAGGCACAGCGGCGCGGCGTGGCGAACCCGCCGGTGTGCGTGGCAGGGCACAGCCTCGGCCACTTCACCGCCCTCGCGGCGGCCGGGGCGCTGTCCGCGCCCGACGCGCTGGACCTGGTCGCCCGGCGCGGCGAGCTGATGCACCGGGCCAGCCTGGCCGCCGACGGCGCGATGGCGACGCTGATCGGGCTGTCGGAGCCCGCCGTCGCCGACCTCGTCCGCGCGACCGGGGACGACGCCGTCTCGGTGGCGGCGATCAACGGCCCCGACCAGGTGGTCGTCTCCGGCGCGGGGGCGGCCGTCGCCGCCGTCTCGCAGCGGGCCGTGGCGGCGGGCGCGGAACGGGTGGTGCCCCTCGCGATCGCGATCGCCGCGCACTCGCCCCTGATGGCCCCGGCCGACGCCGGGTTCGCCCCGCTGGTGGACCGCGCCGAGCTGCGGGAGCCGAGCGTCCCGGTGGTGCTGAACACCACCGGACGGGCCAGCCGCGACGTCGCGGAGATCCGGGCCGACCTGCACCGGCACATGCTGGCCCCGGTGCGGTGGTGGCAGTGCCTGGCGACCGCCCGGGAGTCGGGGGCCGCCCTGCTGGTCGACGCCGGGCCCGGCCGCACGCTGAGCAAGGTCCTGCGCCGGGACCTGCCCGCCGACGCCGTGCACTCCCTCGACCATCCCCGTGGACTGGAGGCACTGCTGCCATGACCCGCAAGGTCCTGTTCTGTCCCTGGTCGGCCGGCGGCGGCGCCGGGTACACCGGCCGGGCGCTCGCCGCCGCCGCGCAGCTCGACGGGCGCTTCGAGTGCGCCTTCGGCCCGTCCGGGGTGCCCCGGATGGTCGCCGAGGGCGGCTACCGGATGATCGGGGAACCGGCGCCGGACGGCGCCCCGAGGCGGGTCCCGGCGTTCCTGCCGTTCGCCAACGTGGAGCGGGTCTACGCGGTGACCGCGCGCTACTACCGCCGGTCGGTGCTGGCCGAGCACCTGCGGCGGGACCTGGCCGCGATCGACGCGTACCGGCCCGACGTCGTGGTCACCGACATGCAGCCCACGGCCGTGCTCGCCGCCCGGCTGCGGGGGCTGCCGCTGGTGTCGATCGCCGACACCGACTTCCTCAGCCCCGACCCGCTGGCGTGGATGCCGTGGAGCACCGCCGACCCGACGGCGCTGCTGCCGCACCCGAGCGCACTGGACGCCCTCGACGCCGTCGCCACCGAGCACGGGCTCGACCCGGTCGGCAGCATCCCCGGGCTGCTGTGGGGCGATCTGACGGTGGTGCCGAGCGCGCCGGAGGTGGAGCCGCCGCCGCCGGCCCCGCCGGGCCGGTCGGGTCCGGCGTACGTCGGCCCGCTGTACTGGGACCCGCCCGGCGCGCCCTGTGTTCCGCGCGCCGCCGCCGGCACCCGGCGGGTGTACGTCTCCATCGGCAGCGGCGGGATGGTGGCCGACACGGCGCTGCGGGAGGTGCTGGCCGCCTGCGACCGGCCGGACCTGTCGGTGTTCCTGTCGGCCGGGTTCGGTGCCCGCGAGTGGCTGCACCGCTTCCCGAACGTGGAGCTGGGCGGCTTCACCGGCCTCTCCGGGCCCATCGGCTGGGCGGATCTGGTGGTCAACCACGGCGGCTACTCCACGGTGATCGCCGGCCTGCTGCACGGCAAGCCGCAGGTGGTCCTGCCGTTCATGAGCGAGCAGGAGGCCAACGGCCGGCAGTTCCTGGCCGACCACGGTGCGGGCCTGGTGGCGCGGACCACCGAGGTCGAGCCGGACGGCCGGATCCGGTACGTCAACCGGCACGCGGGGGCCACCGACGATCCGGTCGTGCCGGCGGCCGACCTGGCGGCCACGATCCAGGAGGCGCTCGACGACGCGTCGCTGGCGCAGCGGGCCGGCTACGCCCGGGACAGCCTCACCCGGCTGCGCGCCGGGGCCGACCTCGCGGAGTCGTTCGCGGCGCTGCTGCGCTGAGCGGCCCGCGTCCGTCCCGCGGCACGCCGCCGGCACCCGGCGCCGGCCCCATCTGCGCGGTCAGCGCCAGGTGCCGGCGGCGAGCCCGCGCAGCAGCTCGGAGCGCAGCAGTTTGCCGTTGACGTTGCGGGGCAGCCGGTCGACGACGACCACCCGGGCGGGCACCTTGTACGCGGCCAGCCGCCCGTGCAGGAACGCGTACAGCTCCCGGTGGTCCAGCTCGCGGACGGTCTCGACGAACGCCACGACCTCCTGGGCCCCGCCGGGCCCCGGCGCGCCGACGACAGCGCAGTCCCGGACGGCCGCGAACGTCCGCAGCGCGTCCTCGACCTCGGCGGCGGGGACCTTGTTGCCGGCGACGTTGAGCGTGCCGCCCCGGCGGCCGAGCAGGTGCAGCCGCCCGTCGGCGTCGAGCCGACCCACGTCGCCGGTCGGCTGGAGCCCGTCGCCGACCGGTCCCGGACCGCCGACCGTGTCGCCGGTGTGCTGGACGCGGGCCGGCGGGCCGGCGCAGGCCACGAGGACGTCCCCCGGGCCGGGCGCGGGGTCGACGGCCAGCCCCACCCCGGCGATCGGCCGGCCGACCGAGCCGGCGACCGACTCGGTGTCGAGGGTCAACATGCCGTGCTCGGAGGTGCCGTAGTGCTCGCCGATGCGCCAGCCCACCGACTCCGCCCACCGCTGGCGGTCCTCCGGCGGCAGCGGCGCACCCGCCGAGACGCACAGTCGGGGCCGGTGCCGGGTGGCCAGGCCGGCGGCCGAGAACCACCGGTACAGCAGCGGCACGGACAGCAGCACCGCCACCCGGTGCCCGTCGACGGCGTCGGCCACCGTCCGGGGGCCCGGCTGCCGGTCCAGCGCCACGTACGTGCCTCCGGCGACCAGCGTCGTGACGATCCCGCCGCACAGGGCGTAGCTGTGGTGCGGCGGCGTCGTGCAGGCGACCACCTCGCCGGGGGACAGCTCCAGCGCGGCGGCGAACGCCCGCGCGTTGGCCGTCACGGCCGGCCAGGGCCGCTCCACGCACTTCGGCCAGCCCTCGCTGCCCGAGGTGGACAGTCCCAGCCCGGCGGGCCCGTCCCCGCCGGAGGTGGCGGGCCGCCCGTCGAGCCCCTCGACGGTGAGCCGGTCGGCGTCGGAGGTGACGAGCCGGTCGGCGCGGAACAGCGACCGGGCCCGGTCCCGCTCGTCGTCGGCGGCCCGGGCGTCGCCGACGAGCAGCGGCACGTCCGCGATCGTGGCGGCCACGACCGTCACGGCGACGTCGGCGGCGCACCGGGCGACGGTGGCGGCCCGGCCGGTCAGCCCCGGCGCGAGCCGCTCCGCCCGCCGCAGCAGCTCCGCGTAGGTCAGGGTCCGGTCGCCGGCGACGACCGCCGGGCGGTGGGGATGCGTGCGCGCCACCTCGGCGAGCGCGTCCGCGAGGGTGGGCGGGCCGCTCATCGGACGAGCACCACGTCCCACGCGCCGGGCCGGCCGGCCACGACGACCACGGCCCGGCCGGCGGCCGCCACCTCGGCGCTGACGGTCTCCGTCTCGGCGCTGACGGTCTCCGCCTCGGCGGTCGCGGTGCCGGGCGGGGTGACCGCCTCGGCGAGGGCGCGCAGCGGCCCGGCCGCCGGCGAGGACGCCCCGCCGACCCACGTCCGGGCCCGGGGGAACGCCGCGCCGAACTCGGCGCGGGCGGCCTGCTGCACGGCGACGGTCGCGCCGCACAGCCGCACGTCGGCGACGGCGGCCGGGGCGACGCCGGCCGCGTCCAGCACGTCGGGCAGCGCCCGGCCGGACGCCACGCCCCGGGCCACCGACAGCCGGTGGCGGTCACCGGCGGCCCCGGCGGCCTCCCGGCCGAGCAGCACGGCCGCCACGTCGCCGAACTGGGCGTGGTGCGGCACGCCGAGCCGGTCCAGCGCCGCGTCCGCGAACGGGGTCAGCGCCTCGTACGCGCCGACCAGCACCGTGTCGGCCTGGCCGGTGGTCAGCCGCCGCACCGCGTGCAGGAGGGCCTGCATCCCGCCGTCGCGCCCGAGCAGCGTCGTCGCGGCACCGCCGAGCCCGTGCGCCACCGCCGCCGCCGACACCAGCGAGTGCGGCGAGTAGTAGACGAACATCTCCGGCGCCAGCCACTTCGGCCCGGCCTCGTCGAGCTGCTCGTGCATGACCTCGCCGACGCGGGCCATGCCGTAGAGGGTGCCCACCGCGATCTCGGTCTCCCGGCGGGCCTCCGTGTCCAGCCCACCGGCCGCCACGACCCGGCCGACGACGTCGGTGAACCGGTCGACCACGACGCGGGTCAGCTCGGGCTCGGCGGGCCAGCCGTCGCGCCCCCGAGCACGGTTGCGCGCCGCCTCGTCGAGAGCGAACCGGTCGCTGCCACCGGCCGCCAGCAGCACCGTCGTCACGGTCACCGTGCCGACCGTCGCCGTGCCCACGCCCGCTCCCGCGCCCGTGCTCACCTGCCGGCTCCCGCGCTCGTGTCCGCCGCCGTGCTCATGCCCGCTCCCAGACGACCGCCGTGTTGACGCCGCCCAGGCCACAGGAGACGGAGACGGCCGACCGCGCGTCGGCGACTTCCCGGGGCTTCGTCACGATGTCGTACTCCCTCCACTGCGGGTCCACGGGCTCCGCCGCCGTCGTCGGGGTCAGCGTCCCGTGCCGCAACGACAGCAGGCACACCAGCGACTCGATGACGCCCGCCGCGCCCTGGCAGTGCCAGAGCAGGCCCTTCACGCTGTTGATCGGCAGCGTCCGGACCCGGTCGCCGAAGACGTCCGCCAGAGCCCGCATCTCGGCCACGTCGCCGAGCTTGGTGCCGGGGCCGTGCGCGTTGACGAACGAGACGTCCCGCGGCGAGAGGGCCGCGGCAGCCAGCGCGCGGCGCAGCGCCAGCTCGATCCCGGCGGACTCGGGGGCCGCCATGTGGGTGGTGAAGCTGCTCGCCCCGTAGCCGGCCAGCCGGCCGAGGACGGCGTCGTCGCCGGGCCCGCCCGGGGACGGCCGGCGCAGCAGGCAGGCGGCGGCGGCCTCGGACAGTGCGATGCCCCGCCGCGCCTGGTGGAACGGCTGGCAGCCGTCCACCCCGAGCGTGCGCAGGGCGGCCAAGCCGTGGAACGCGGACTTCGACACCGTGTCCGCGCCGACGATGAGCGCCTCCTCGGCGTCGCCGGCGAGCAGCAGGTCGCGGGCGTACCCGAGCGCCACCGCCCCGGAGGCCGACGCGCTGCCCACGGTGACGGCCGCGCCGAGGCCGAGCTTTTCGGCGGCGCGCTCGGCGATCCACCCGGCCAGCGCCGCCTGGTCGTCTCCCCCGCCGGCGAGGGCGTGGCCGAGGGCGTTGCCGCCGGTGTCGGTGGTGCCGACGACGAGCGTGACGCCGGCGTGCCGAGACGGGTCCAGGCCGCCCAGCGCCTCCTCGGCGGCCAGGCAGACCAGTTCGAGCAGGCGGTCGGGGGCCGCCACCTCGGCGGCGGACGCGCCGGCCACCGCGCCGGCCCGGTGGCCGCGCGCGGCGTCGTACGGCATGGGCAGCCGGTGCGCCCGCTCGGCCAGCAGGCCCTCCCACAAGGCCGGCACGCCGTGGCCGGTGGGCCCGACGACGCCCATCCCCACCACGTCGAGCCGGCCACCGGGGCGGTCGTCCGGGTGGTGGGCCGGGCCCTCTGCTGCTGCGGCGACGGCGGCATCGGCCAGGGACGCGACCGACGCCTGCGGGTCGAGCACGGCGTCGTCGGGAACCGTGACGTCCCATCGCCGGTGCAGCTCGGCGGCGACGGTGATCAGGGTGACCGAGTCGACGCCGAGGACGACCAGCGGTTCGTGGTCGCCGAGGCCGTCGACCTCCGCCGGATCCCGGTGGCGGGCGAGCAGCTCGCGGATGCGGTGGACGACCTCGGGCCGGCCCGGCTCAGCCATGGGCGGCCGCCTCGGCGGCGCGGAAGCCGGACGCGGTCGCCTCCAGAGCGGCGTCGACGTCCTCGTCGGTCAGGGCGCCGGAGACGTACCAGTGGTGGTTGGGGTGCAGGAGCAGCCCGCGCCGGGTCGCCTCGGTGTAGAACGCGTCGTGCGCCCGGCCGCGCGCCGAGTCGTCCGGGTCGGTGAAGCGCAGGAACGGCATCTGCGGCACCCCCAGCACCCGGCCGGGCAGGCCGTGCTCGGCGAGCTGGCTGGCCAGCCCCGCCTGGAGCCGCTCGCCGAGGCGCTCGACGCGCTTGAGGATCGTCCCGTCGCGCAGTTGGCTGATGGTGGCCACCGCCGCCGCCATCTCGGCGCCGTTGACGTGGAACGTCGAGCTGATGTGCACCTCGCCGACGGCCCGCATGACCTCCTCGCGGCCCACCAGGGCGGAGATCGGGTAGCCGTTGGCCATGGCCTTGCTGAACGTCACCAGGTCGGCCCGGACGCCGTAGCGTTCCTGCGCGCCGCCGGGGGCCATCCGGAAGCCGGAGCGCATCTCGTCGAGGACGAACAGCGCGCCGTGCTCGTGGGCCAGCTCCGCCGCGCAGGTCAGGAAGCCGGGGGCCGGCGGGTCCACCTCGAAAGGCATCATCAGCAGGCAGGCCACCTCGCCCGGGTGGCGCTCGAACGCGGCCCGCAGGCTGTCGAGGTCGTTGTAGTCGAAGCTGTCCACCACGGCCTGGGCCTCCGTGGGCACGCCGCCGGGGCGGGTGGCGCACCAGTCGTGCCAGCCGTTGTAGCCCCAGCGGATCACCCGGGTCCGCCCGGTGTGCACGCGGCTGAGCCGCACGGCGGCGCTGGTGGCGTCCGAGCCGGTCTTGAGCAGGAAGACCTTCTCGGCGTGCGGGATCACCGCCGCCAGCAGCTCCGCGAGCTCCACCTGGACCCGCTTGCGCAGCGTGATGGCGAAGCCGTCGCGGATCTCCCGCAGGACCGCCTCGGAGACCACCGGGTCGGCGTGGCCGAGGATGATCGTGCCGTACGCCAGGATCAGGTCGAGGTAGCGGTTGCCGTCGACGTCCCAGATGTGGGCGCCGCTGGCGCGCTCGCCGTACAGCGGGTACGCCCCGTCGACAAGGCGGTCGCGGGCCAGGACGTAGCCCTCGTAGGCGAGGGTGGCGTCGACGGCCACCGCGCGCCGCAGCAGCGCCTGGGACTGGCTCAGGTCGAGTGGGGCCGGTCCGGTCATGCTTGCCTCTCCTCGTCTCGCCGCCCGCCGGCGGGCTGCTCGTCTCGCTGCTCGCCCGCCTGCGCCGAGTCCCGGTGCTGGTCGGCGGGCGCGACCCGGTCGGCGTAGCACCACGCCTGGTTGCGCAGGATCCGCCGCCAGACGCCCTCGTCGTCGCGGGCCGCGTCGGGCAACGGCACCGGCAGGCCGAGGTGGGTGTGCAGCTCGTCGCTGAGCCGGGCCAGCGCCGCCTCGCACGCCTCGAAGACGCCGAGCACCGGGGCGTACACGGAGGTGTCGTCGGCCTGCGCGCCGGCCCAGCGGTGCGCGCCGATGAGGGTCCGACCGAGCTTCTGCGCCGCGCGGGACGCGGCGAGCAGCTCCGCGGCCAGCGTCGGGTACGCCTGCTCGACGGCCATCGCGGCGAGGAACAGCGACGGCTGGACCGCGCCCAGCACGACCACGTGCAGGGCCCGGGCGGCGGGCCCGGTGAGGCCGTCGCGCCGCCAGCGCCGGGCGACGGCGCGCAGCGCCGGCAGGTCCTCGGCCAGCGCCACGGCGGTCGGCTCCAGCAGCGTGGCGCGCAGCGCGGCGGCGTCGTCGCGGGGCGGGGTGAAGTGCACGGTGGCGAACCGGCAGCAGCCCCGGACCACGTCGGGGGTGACCGGGATCCGCCGGCGGTACCCGTCTGCCGGCGGGGCGTCGGTGTCCAGCACCTCCAGCACCTCGCCGTCGTACGCCACGGCCAGCACCATGTGGTCGAGGAAGTGCTGGACCCCCTCGAACTCGTCGCCCGGCCAGTAGTAGCGGTCCGGCATCAGCACGCACGGGGTGCCCGAGGCGACCAGCGCGGTGAACTCGTCCCAGTGCTCGTGGCCGTCGACCGCGTTGCGCCAGTCCAGCCGGCCGTGCCGGAACCACGAGGACTTGCGCCGGTCCCCGCGCAGGTCCAGCGGCACGGCGAGGGCCTGGGCGATCTCCAGGTTGTCGAAGCCCTCGGCCCGCAGCGCCGACTCGACGCAGCGCAGCAGGCAACTCAGCCCGTCCAGGGGGCCGTCGTCCCAGCCCAGCGACAGCCCCGGGTCCAGCACCGGGGGCCGGCGGGTCCGCGTCGCGCCCTCAGTCATTGATCCGCGCGTCGATCGCCTTGGCCAGGTCGCCGACGGTGACGTACCGGCTCAGCTCGAAGTCCTCGTCGGCGAAGTCGGCGTCGTACTGGCGCTCGAAGTGCGACATCAGGTATGCCATGTCGATCGAGTCGACCGCCAGGTCGAGCAGCTGGTCGTCAGGGCCGATCGAGTCGACCGGGTTGCCCTGGCGGCGCAGCAGCAGCGCGACGAGCTGGTCGAGGGTGCTGTCGGCGTCGGTCATCTCAGTTCTCCTTGATCGATTCGCTGACCGGGATGCCCACGTGGCGGCCGGGCACGGCGGAGACCGCCAGCATCCGGTCACCGACGGCGATGGACGTGCAGTTGGTCACCGCACCGGCGGCGTCGAAGATCCGCACGTGCCAGTCGTCCTGGACGATGGTGTTGATGGTCGAGTCGCCGATGCGGCACTCGATCAGGCGCAGCGGGCGCATCTCGGTCTTGATCCGGCCGACCAGCACCGGGCGGGCGCGCCCGGCGGTGTTCACGGCGAGGACCTGCTCGCCGGCGCTGAGGTCGGTGATGTACGCGGTGCGCCCGGCCGGGGTCCACACGTAGGAGTGCACGGCGCCGGCGTTGACCCGGAAGGGGCGCAGGTTCATGTACGGCAGGTAGTGCACCTCGGCGCAGACCAGCAGCCCGCCCGAGGAGGTCGAGCCGACCAGGATCCCCTCGTCGGGCTCGAACAGGTCGGTCGTGTCCACGCAGCCCCGCATGCCCATGCCGATGGACCGGACCGCCGTCACCTCGGCCTCGACCAGGTCGAGCTGCTCCGTGCGGCGTTCCAGCAGCTCCCGGGCCAGCCGCACCACCTCGCCGGGGGTGGAGACACGCAGCAGCATCGCGTCCGGGCCATGCTGAAGCACGCCGCGGGTGACCAGGGCGTCCACGGAGTTGTGGACGCGCTTGACGACCGTGGTCCGCTGCGACTGGGCCTCGGCGACGATGAGTTCCAGCGGGATGTTCGTCTCGTCGGCGAAGCTGACCAGCAGGACGTCGACGTGACCGAGCGCCGCCACGGCCTCCTGCATCGTCTCGGCGTCGGTGACGTCGATCCAGCGGCCCCGCCGCCAGCGGCCCCCGGGCGGGACGGCGGCGAGGGTGGCGTGGTCGGCGGCGATGACGGTCAGCGCCCGGGACGGGTCGAGCTTGTCGAGCTGGGCCGGCTCGGTGACGAGCACCGCCACCTCGACCCGGTCGGGCAGGGCGGTGTCGGGCACCGCGTCCGGCGGGACCATGACGCCCCGCACGGGTGCCTGGACGACCGCCGCCACCATGTCGGGCAGGCCCTCGCGCAGGTGCGACAGGTCGCACCAGAGCGGGATCAACGCGTCACTGTCGGACACGGTCGTGCCTCCTTCGTCGGGTCAGCCGGGGTTGTTGGCGTGCACCAGCGCGTGCAGGTCAGCGAGGGCCTCCTCGGGCGCGGCGTGCTGCTGCACCTTGCGCCCGATGCAGACGCCCGCCGCGCCCGCCGACAGGGCGTCCTTCACGTCGAGCAGGACGTCCTCCCAGGAGTCGGAGGGCTCGCCGCCGGCCATCACGACCGGGGCGAAGCAGCCGTCGACGACCGTGGCGAACGAGTCGGCGGAGCCGGTGTAGGGCACCTTGACGATGTCGCTGCCCAGCTCGGCCGCGACACGGGCGGCGTGGGCGATCTTCTCCGGGGCGGCGGTCGGGTCGACGCCGGCGACGTACACCATCGCCAGCAGCGGCATGCCCCACTGGCCGCAGGCGCCGGCGAGCTGCGCGAGGTCGTGCAGCATGTCGGTCTCCTCGGGCACACCGAAGGTGACCTGCGCCGACACGGCGTCGGCGCCCACCCGGACGGCCTCGACGACGTCGCCGGTGAGCCTCTTGACGTGCCCCCGGCCCGACAGGGCGGTGCCGGCGGAGAGGTGCATGACGACGCCGGTGGACCTGGCCGCCTCCGCCGGCACCCGGCGCAGCACCCCACGGTGGCCGATGATGCCGTTCGGCGCCCCCGCCAGCAGCCGGACGAGCTGGGAGTCGATCGCGTCCAGCCCGGCGATCGGGCCCATCGTCACCGGCTGGTCGATCGGCATGAGCACGGTGCGTCCGCTGACCGGACCCCACAGCCGCCGCAGCCGCCGCTCCCGACCTGTTGACTCCATGTGTGCCTCCTTCAGGCGGACGATGACCCGGACCCGGGCGACCGCGGACTCGCGTGGTTGACCAGGGACGCGCCCGAACGGGCGGGCCGCGGACGCACGGTCGGGCGGGGGCGTTGGCCGCGCTCGCCCGCTCAGGGTGCCGGCACGGCCGGGTGGGGTGTCGGGGCCGGGGTCGCCGGCAGGCGGCGCGGGCCACGACTCCGCCAATCCCCCGTGTACGTCAGCATCGTGGGTAGCCAACCGCCCGTCGTATCCGATTCGAGTCGCCGCCACATCCGCAAAGCCCCGCGAGCATTGCAAGACATTTGCCGACGTCAGTGTAGCGAGGATCAGGACGCGGGACACCCCTTAGTTTCGACCCCCTAACACCACCGCACCGGACGACATTTGTCGTCATGACGGCCGTCAATGGCAGGGGCCACGCCACCTTGGTTGCGGTGGCAACCCACTCAGCGGCGCACCGGCGGCGGGGCGGGGTTCAGCCGCGCGGCGCGGGCGGCGCGAGCTGGCGGTCGTGCACCCGGCTGAGCAGGGCCAGCGACGTGATCGCGCCGAGCAGCGCCAGGAACATGTCCCACTGGGTGTCCCAGACGTCGCCCTGGGTGGCGAGGAAGTCGTCGGCGGCCGACCCGCCGGCCACCGCCGCCCACCACTCGATCATTTCGAAGAATGCGCTGAAGGCCAGGCAGGCGCAGACCACGAGCGGGGCGAGCCAGCGGCTGCCCCGCAGCGGCGAGCGACGGACCAGGATCTCGCGAACCAGGATGGCCGGCACGAAGCCCTGCGCGAAGTGACCGAGCCGGTCGTACGGGTTGCGGGACAGGTCGAACAGGTCCCGCACCCAGTCGCCCAGCGGGGTGCGCGCGTACGTCCAGTGCCCGCCCGCGATGAGGATCAACGCGTGGACCGCGAGCAGGCAGCACAGCAGCGTGCTCAGCGGGAACCGGCGCCAGGTGAGCAGCACCACCGGCACGCCCACGATCACCCAGACCGTCTCCAGCAGCCAGGTGAGCCGGTCGTACGGCCGGATGCCCGACGCCACCAGCGCGACGAGGACGAGGGCCAACAGTGCCGGGGGAAGGACCGCGCGCGCTCGGGACACCGACGACCGCCTGTTCGGTTGTGCTCAGGCCGGCCAGCCGCCGGTCGGCCGCCGACGATATCCCCTGTTGATCGGGCGGTCAGCGGCAGGGCGGATTCGCCGAGGGGCAGCGGCCGGGGGGCGGAAGCCTGGGCACGGCTGCGAGGCGCCACGCGAGTGAATCCTGAGGTGGCTACCGCCGCAGGCTTCAGCCCGCGTACGCGCGGACCTCGCCGCGCACCGTCACCGCCACCTGCGCCCCGGCGGCGAGCGCCGCCCCCTCGTCCAGGGTCCGCGCGGTGAGCACCGTGCCGTCGTCGAGCCGCAGCGTGGTCAGCGCGTCGTGGCCGTGGAAGTCCTGCCGGACCACGGTGGCCAGTGGTCCGCCGGTGGCGGCGAGGCGGATCTGCTCCGGCCGGATGAGCACCGTCGCCGCGCCGCCCGTCGCCACGCCACCGGTGCCTCCGCCGCCCGTCGCCGCGCCGCGCAGCGGCAGCCGGCCCAGCGGGGTGAGGGCGACGGCGTCGGCCACGGTTGCCGGCAACAGCACGGCGTCACCCACGAACCGGGCCACCCAGGGCGTCGCCGGGTCCCGGTAGACCTCGGCGGGCGGCCCGCACTGGACGATGCGCCCGGCGTCCATGACGGCGACCGCGTCGGCCATGGACAGTGCCTCGCCCTGGTCGTGGGTGACCAGGACAGCCGTCGCCCCGTCGGCCCGCAGCGCCTGCCGCACGTCGGCCCGCAGCTCCGTGCGCAGCTGCGCGTCGAGTGCGCTGAACGGCTCGTCGAGCAGCACCAGCGGCGGCCGGGGCGCGAGCGCGCGGGCCACCGCGACCCGCTGCTGCTGGCCGCCGGAGAGCTGGTGCGGCATCCGGGGGCCGTAGCCGCCGAGCCCGACCAGGGCGAGGACCTCCTCGACGCGCCCGCTGCGGCGGGCCGCCCGGTCCAGCCCGTAGCCGACGTTGTCGGCCACCGACAGGTGCGGGAACAGCGCCCCCTCCTGGGGTACGACGGCGACCCGGCGGCGGTGCGGCGGCACGTGCACCCGGTCGGCGGCGACCGGCCGGCCGGCGACGGCGATGCCGCCGGAGTCGGCCCGCTCGAACCCGGCGACGCAGCGCAGCAGGGTGGTCTTGCCGCAGCCGGACGGGCCGAGCACGGCCAGCAGCGTGCCCGACCGCACGTCGAGGTCGACGCCGGCCAGCGCGGGCACCGTCCCGTACGACCTGGTCAGCCCGGCCACGGCCAGCATCGTCTCGGTCATCGGGTGCCTCCGGGGGCGGTCGGGCCGGCGTCGGTCAGTCCGGTGCGCGCCACGAGCAGCCAGGTCGGCACGGCGGCGAGCGCGACGAGCAGCACCGCGTACGGCGCGGCGGCGGCGTACGCGGCGGTCGAGGTGTGCGTCCACAGCTCGGTGGCCAGGGTGTCCATCCCGGTCGGGCGCAGCAGCAGCGTGGCGGGCAGTTCCTTCATACAGGTGAGGAACGTCAGGGCCGCCCCGGCGCCGATCCCGGGCAGGGTCAGCGGCAGGGTGACCGTGCGGAACACGGCGAACGGGCCCCGGCCCAGCGACCGGGCGGCCTCCTCCACGGCGGGCGGGCTCTGCGCGGCGGCGGACGCCACCGCCCCGACGGCCAGCGGCAGGAACAGCGTCGCGTACGCCAACGCCAGCAGCCACACGCTCTGGTAGAGCGGGTACGCAACGTTGACGGCGAAGAACACCAGGGAAAGGCCGATCACCACGCCGGGCAGGGCGTGCGCGACGTAGGTGAGCCGCTCCAGCACGGTGGTCACCGGGCCGGGCGCGCGGGCGGCGAGCAGCCCCAGCGGCAGGGCGAGCAGCATGGTGAACGCCGCGCCGGCCAGCGACACCGACAACGACCCACCGGCGGCGGCGACGACCTCGGCGAGGGAACCGGGGCGGGACACCCCCGCGCCGAGCCAGCGGGCGAGCCCGAACACCGGCACGCCGAGGGCCAGCGCGTCGACGGCGAGCAGGGCGGTCAGGGCCGGCCACCGCCAGCGGCGCAGCGCAAGCCGCGCGGGCGGGCGCACGGCGGTGCTGGCGTAGCGGGCGTCGCGGGTGCGGGTGCCCAGCTCCGCGCCGATCAGCAGCACGGTGAGCACCACCAGCACGGTGGAGAGCACCAGCGCGCCGGTGCGGTCGAAGCCCAGATTGAACGCGGTGAAGATGGCCCGGGTGAAGGTGTCCACCCGCACGATCGACACCGCGCCGAAGTCGGACAGGACGTACAGCGCGACCAGCAGCGCACCGGCGGCCACGGCGGGCCGGATCTGGCGCAGCGTCACCCCGACCAGGGTCGCCCACGGGCCCCGGCCCAGCGAGCGGGACACCTCCTCCTGCCCGGGGTCGGCCCGGCGCAGCGCGGCGACGGCCGGCAGGTAGACGTACGGGTAGGAGCAGACGGTCAGCAGCAGCGCCGCCGCCCAGAAGCCCTCGAAGCCGTCCACGGTGGCGGTCCAGGCGAACCCGGCGACGTACGTGGGCACGGCCAGCGGCAGCGCCGCGACGACGCCGAGGGCACGGCGGCCCGGCAGGTCGGTGCGGGCGACCAGGAACGCGGCGGCGACGCCGAGAGCGACGCAGGCGGCGGTGACCACGGCGGCCAGGGCCAGGCTGCGCCCGGCGAGCACGGCGACCCGACCGGTGAACAGCTCGGCGGCGATCCGGTCCGCGCCCGCCTCGCCGGCCCGCACGGCGAGGTAGACCAGGGGCAGCAGGGCGACCGCGACGGCGGCGGCCGACGCGGCGGTCAGCCCCGGCCGGGGCAGGATGCGCCGCGCCGACCGCCGGGCCCCGGCGGGGGCCC
>NZ_JBHUVA010000065.1:0-38214 GCF_042670805.1 Micromonospora sp. NPDC057141
ACGACCGACCCCGTAAGATCCATGATTGGAAGAAGCCCTCCGAGATATTCGCCGAACTCGTAGAGGCAAATGCTTCGACCGCCTGAATTCGCCGTTCAACTGCTACACGCAGTGGTGGAACACGGCTTGGGCCCAGAAGTGCGACTCGCCGGGCGCCAAGTACGCCGGGACGTACGTGTCCGGCGTAGACTGCTCGCTGCAGTCGAGCAAGAGCATGCGCGTGGTCCGCACCCAGGGGAGCACGAGCACCGTAAGCGGCACCGACTGCACGTTCAGCGCCAGCAACGGTTGGATTTCTTACGACTAGGGCCACCATCGTACCGTCAGGCGAAGGAGCGTGACTCGCGTCATGCTCCTTCGCCTCTTGTTCGAAGGTCGAGAGAGACTCGTATGACTGTAGTGCTCGACGCGCTGTCCCAGGGTTACGGTACGTCGACCGTGATCGATTCACTCAGCGTAGCGCTGCAGCCCGGGATAACCGCCTTACTAGGCCCCAACGGGGCGGGAAAGACCACTCTGCTCCGCACCCTGGCGACTGTAATGCCGCCGCGCAACGGCCGAATTTGCATCGACGAGGTCGAGGTTTCCAGCGAGCGATCCGCCCGACAGATGCGTGACCGGATCGGCTACCTGCCGCAGGAGTTCGGCTTCGATCCCAAGATGACGGTCGCTGATTTCGTGTCCTACGCGGCCTGGATGCGCGGGGTGCCGAGCGCCCAGTGGCGGCGGTCGGTCGGCGAGGCGTTGGAGATGGTCGACCTGACCGATAGACGCCGGGCGAGGATGGGCAGTCTCTCAGGAGGCATGCGCAGGCGCGCCGGCATCGCTTGGGCGATCGTCGGGCGGCCCCGGCTCGTGCTGCTGGACGAGCCCACGGTCGGCCTGGATCCACGCCAGCGGCTGCAGTTCCGGAAGATCATCTCCGGGCTCGGCGACACCGTGGTGGTGCTGAGCACGCACCTCATCGACGACGTCGCCGCGGTCTGCGACCGGGTGGTCGTGATGCACGGTGGGGCAGCCCGGTTCGACGGCACCGTCGCCGAACTGGAGGCTCTGGGCCGGGACGACCTCCCCGGCCATTCCGCTTTGGAACGGGCATACATGCATCTCCTGCCCGAGGGAGAGCAACGACTGTGAGCGGACTGTGGTTGCACACTCGGAACTCGCCGATCCGCTGGGCCTTTCCACTGCTCGTCGTCCTCGACGTGGCGGTGCTATTCCTGCGCAACCGATACTGGATGGGCGTCTGGCCGGAGACCGGCGCTGCCGCACAGGTGCCAGCCTACGTGCTGGGGATGGTCGTCGCCGGTGCGGCAGCCTGGGCGGCGAGCGCCCCCAGGCGGCACGGCATCGAGGAGCAACTCGGGGCAGCACGCGTCCACCCGGCACGGATCGAGGCCCACCGGATCGCCGCCACCCTCGTCATTCTGATCAGCCCGTACCTGATAGGCCAAGCAGTGGCCTTCGCAGTGACCGCCCGCACGTTCCCGCCGGGAGTGCACCTATGGCTGGGCTATGCCTTACTCGGACTATTCGCAGCCCTGTTGGCAATCGCCTTCGGGTGGACGTGTGGCCGAATGCTCGGGCCAGTCTTCTCGGCCTTCACTGCAGCGTTAGGCTTCCTGCTCCTGACTATGTTGCTGGGGCGGTTCGGCTTCGTCGTAGCGTCTGGCCGACCGGAGGTAACTGTCGATCCGGTGCCTCTCGCCCTGCGGCTGGGGCTGGTCGTTGCCCTGCTACTGACCATGTTGTGGCTGGCCGGCGCTGAGGCGTCTCGAGCGCATCGCCGTGGCGTAGCCGGGCTGGTCCCAGTGGCGCTGACTCTTCTGCTAGTCATGGTGACCACCAATGCTGTCAGGGAGCGCGAACTCCCAGGCGACAGCGCCATGTGCCTCGACGGTTCGACAAGGCTGTGCATCTGGCCCGAGCACGAGAAGTACCTTCCACAACTGCGCGAAGTCAGCGCGCGCATCGATCAGCTTCCGGCCGCTTTCACTCGACCGCCGCTTGTCAACGAGGTCGGAGTCGGCCCAAAGACAGCCTTCTTTACCCCCGACGGGAAGAAGCACCTCGGATACGAGGGTGGCACGCCAATCTTCAACATCATTGAGGGAAGCCCGTGGTCCTTTGCCGGTGACATCGGCAAGGCGGTCATCAGTAGGACCTTCGGCTTTCAGGACCTCAAGAGCTGTAACTGGTTGGAGATCACTGAGCCGGACCAGGGCCGGCTCGCGGCCATCGACAAATGGATGGAGACCTACCTTGTTGGTGGAGGCAGCCCGGATTACCGCACCAACGCTTCCCGCGAGATGCAGGAGGCATGGGACAAGGGACGCACCATAGCCACAGAGCCCTCACAGGCCAATCAGTTCCGGTGGGCCGAAGGAGAGGTGAAGGATCTTCGTGGCCGCTACTGCCAGCCGAGAGACTGACGTGTCGACCGAGGCGAGCCCGCTTCGGCTGTTCCTCGCTGTCAGGCCGGCGCGAACCGTACTGGCCGCCACGGTCCTGCTGGGCGCGCTCACCGCCTGGTTCGGCATGGTCCAGGCACCGTTTCCCACGGCCGTCGAGGAGGGCAGGGCGATCATCCCCCTGTGGCGGATGATCGCCATGGGTGCCGCCATCCTGCCCGTCTTCGCACTGACCAGCCCTCTCGCCGGCCTGGAACTGGTCGCCACCCGACGCCTGCGATCCATGCAGCGGCGCTACCTCGCCGGCCTGAGTATCGGCTGCGCGGTGGTCTACCTGACCATCTGCGCGACCGTGCTACAGCCTCCGGTGGTCGCGATCATCGCCCGATCCTGGATCGCCTGGCTCGGCCTAGCCCTGCTCGCGGGAGCGATCCTGGGATGGCGACTGAGCTGGACGCTTCCTGCGGCGACCGCTGGCGTGCTCTGGTACTGGGGCTTCAGCGGGAGCGACCACTACCACTGGTGGGACTTCAGCGCACGGCCCCACGACGACCTGCCCAGCCTCCTCCTCAGCGCAACGCTCCTGCTCGCCGGCCTCACCGCCTACGCGGCAACCCCCTGGCGCCGCCGACGCTGGGATCTCCGATGGCCAAGGCCCGGCTCGCCCCGGTGATCAAGAGGTTTGCGTCATCGCAGAGATCAAATCTGACGCTTTCTCCTTGATCACCGGGGCGGGGGTGGGGGCGGCGGGTTGTTCGTAGTGGTAGCGGCACTGGGCGATCTGCACCGTGTCATCGACGATGCGGCAGACCAGGCGGTGTTCCTGATCGATGCGCCTCGACCAGAACCCCGCCCAGTTGCCGCGGAGTTGCTCAGGTTTGCCGATGCCCTGGTGGCCGTTGCGGCGGATGTCCTCGATCAGGGTGTTGACCCGCTTGAGCATCTGACGATCCCGTTGCCATGCCAGATAGTCCTCCCAGCCCCGGCTGGCGAACTGGACCTTCACGCTGCCGGAGCCTCGCCTGAACTGGCATCGGGGTCGATCAGGTCGTGCATCTCCCCGCCCCAATGCCACGTAGCCTAAGTTGATCATGTCGTTGTGCTGGTCGTTTGTGCCCGGGCGGGCTTTCGACGGGTGTGGTGTGGTGGGCGTGTCGGTGCCGGGCCGTGGTGTTGGCGTGGGGTGGCTGGCCGTGTACCGGCGCCGGGTGTTGCTGGCATTCCTTTGTGGTCGATGGCGGCGAGCGGGTCGGCCGGCGGTGGGGGTTTGAGTCCCCAGATCCGGATGGTCGCCGGACCGTGGTGGCGGGTGCTGGCCTGCTCGTGGGGTTTCTTGACGCGGTAGCTGTTGTGGCGGGTCCGTTTGACCGCCCGGGGACAGGTGCGGTGGCGTCTGGCTGGTAGCGGCTTGGCGCCGAGCTCGGCCAGCACGTGGGGCAGGTGGTCAGTCCAGTCCCCAGGGGGGAATGCCCGCTGTCCCGGTGGCGGTACGGCGGGCGATTCGCAGCGCGCGGGTGAAGCTGATCCGGTCGGGGTCGAGGTCGGCGGCCTCGGCCGCCCGGGTGATCAACGCGGCGAGGGCGTGGTGGACGATCAGCCAGGCCCAGATTTCCTGGTAGGCCAGCTCGGGCAGCCTCGAGCGCAGAACCCGCCCGGGACCGCGTAGATGCGTCTTCAATTGATCGTTGCTGGTCTCTTCTTCCCAGCGCAGGTGATACGTGTCGGCCAGCTCGTCCGCGCGGACATCGGCCGGGTCGGTGATGGTGGTCAGCAGCACGATCAGCTCGCCGGTGCCGTTGCCGTCACGGTCGGGCACGTCGTACTCGACCACCCGCACCAGATGCGCCTGGTCCGGGTCAAGATCGCCGCCTGCCTGGACGGCGGCGACGATGCGTTCCCGGCGGGCGCCGCGGATCTTCGGATGGATCAGCACGGACAGCCAGGTGCCGTCGCCAAGCACCCGCACGACCGGCAGCCGCAGCCCGGTCGGAGCCCGCCACAGCAGCGCCGCCCCGGTGGCCGCCGCGCTCGACCAGGCCTCGAAGGAGTAGAAGCCCCGATCGGCGGTCAGCAGCTCATCGCGGCGCAGCCGCGGATACAACCGCGCGGCGAGAGTCTGCTCCCCGATGCCGTACCCGGCCACCTCACCGGCCAGGAACGCGTGCGTGCCGCACTCGGCCAACGCCACCACCCGCGCCTTCGGGTACGCCGACCGGTTGGCCCCCGAGCCGGCATAGCCGAACTCGGCGGCGTTACCGGGCGTGTCCGGCAGGTCCACATCGAAACCGTCGATGGCGAGCACCCGCCACCGACGCAGCCATGCCCCCCGGGTATCGGCGCTGCCCACCGGCTGCACCACCGATTCGAAGATCTCCGCCATCACCGGCGCCCCCAGCCGGCCACGCGCCTGACTGATCCCCGAGGAGGTCGGCACCGACCAAGACGCATCCCAGCAGCCGAACCGGGTCAACGCCCCGGTCACCTTCGTGGCGACCTCTTCGTAGTCATCCTCGGCGAACAGGCACAACGCCATCGTCAGATAGGCCGTCACATGCGCCGGCAGCTTCCCATCCGACCGCTTGGCCCCAACCCCGTACCGGGCCACCGCCGCGTCGACCGCGTCCCGCGGCACCACGGACACCAGCACACCCAACGACACCTGATCCGCCGTCACCGCCACAGCCTGGGCCATGACCGGCAAGCACACCACCAGCCGCCTCACCAGTCACGCCGCCACACCGATCCCTCTACAAACGACCAGCTCAGCCCAATGATCAACTTAGGCTACGTGGCATTGCTCCCCGCCCCCGTTGCGCAGTTCTTCGACGGCTTCGTTCAGCCGACGCGCATTGGCGGGGCTGGCCATCAGGTACGCCGTCCCCTTCAGCGACTCGTACTCGCGCAGCGAGATGATCACGGCGGCCTCACGGCCGGAGCGGGTGACCACCACTTCCTCGGCGTCGTCCACGACATGGTCGAGCATCTTGGCCAGGTTCTGCCGGACTTCCGAGTAGGGGACGGCACGCATGACGCCTTCCGAACTTTACGTACAAGATGTTGTACAAAAGTACGCGTTGGACTTGCCGATCAGCTCGGCGACCAGCCGGGGTCTCGACCCATTCGGGCGACGACCCGGTCCAGCCCGGTGGCGGTTGGCGGCGCTTCGACCGGCGCGGCGAAGGCCCCCGTCTGCTGTCCCGCCTCACCCATCCGGTCCATGTACGCGTCGAGCGCGGCGATCGTGGCCGGCGCGGCCTCGTACGGCTGGCCGGTGGCCCGCGCCAGGTCCCACGCGTGCACGGTGAGGTCGGTCACGGCCATGTCGCCGACAGTCTCCTGCGGCAGCCCCATCCCCGGCGACACGCCCTCCAGCGCGGCCGGGTCGACCCACGCCCGCACCAGCCGTTCCGCCTCGGCGGCGAACCGCTCTCGCCAGCCGTCGGTGAGCAGATCGGCCTCGTCCGTCAGGTCCACCGGCTGCCGGGCGGCCATCGTCTGGAAGTTGACCACCGCGTGGAAGAGGTGGTTGAGCAGCTCCCGCACGGAGTAGTCCGCGCAGGGGGTCGGCAGGTCGAACTGGTCGTCGGGGATCGCCCGGACCACCGCCACGGCGCGCGGCGCGGCGTCCGCCAGCAGTTCACTAGTCTTCGTGGTCATGAGAGCAGCATATGAGGGCAAGCATGAGTAAATGCGACATCAACCGCGCACCGACGGCGGGGCATCCTCGACCGCCTCGGCAGCGGCCCGAAGTGGGTGATCGGCTCAGTCGGCCGGGGTGAACCCGGGCGAGGAAGGCCCCCCACGCCGCCGGGGCGAACGCCAGCACCGGGCCGGTGCGGTCCTTCGAGTCGCGCACGACCACCACGCCGGGCAGGTTGCCGGCCACCTCGACGCAGTTGCCGCCGGTGCTGTTGCTGCGGCTGCTGGTGCGCCACCGGGCAGCGCTCAGGTCCATGGTCCCGCCTCCGTCGTCTCGCCTCCTGCTCGATCCCCGCCCACTCCCGGAAGTAGGGCACCACGGCCTCCCGGCTGATCCGGCGCTGGATGCGGACGAACCGGCCGCCGACCGGGCCAGCCGTAACTCCTCGGCGAAGCGGTCGAGCATCGACGATCGTTCCGCGGACACCTCCGTACACCCATGGGACCTGCGGGATCGCGGCCCGGACGCCCGGACGGTCCGGGCCGCGACCGTTCACACAGTAACCGCAGCATCAGCAGAATGTGACCCCAGCGGGCCCGTTCGGCTGTCTCCCCCGGACAATCCCCGACCCGGGCGGGCCGCGCGGGGGTGTGCCGGGCACGGCGGCACGCTCCCGCACCACGTCGAGGAGGGACAGCCACAGTGGACGAGAGCCCTCGCGGCCCGGCCGGCGAACACGCCACGCCGGCCCGCGAACGCCCGCCGGCCGCCCGGGAGCATCTGCCGGCCCGGCCGATCTGGCTCTGCCGGGCCTGCGGTGGGCCGTGGCCCTGCTCGCCGGCCCGCCGCCGGCTCCTGCACGAGTACGCCGACGCGCCGGTCACGCTCGCCGTCCACCTGGCCGGGCTGATGCTGGAGGCGGGCGAGCAGCTCAACCGGGCGTACCCGTACACGGCCCCGTCGCCCGAGGCGCTGCACCGCCGCTTCCTCGGCTGGCTGCGCGGCAGGGGCGCGTGTTAGGAGGTGTTAGCAGGGGTCCCCTGTACAACAGATCGGCACGTCGTCGGTCGGCATGGGCCACGGGCGCACCACGGCGCTCGTGGGATACGGTTCCACCGATAACAGCAGGAGGTCGGCGAATGTCCTTGACGGTGCAGACGGAACAGCGCGGCGACGTGGTCGTCGTGTCGGTCGCGGGCGAGCTGGACATGGCGACGGCTCCACAGCTCCAGGACCAGATCACGGACCTGCTGGACAAGGGCCGCAGCCGCCTCGTGTTCGACCTGGTGGAGGTCTCGTTCTGCGACTCGACCGGGCTGTCGGTGTTCGTGCGCGCCAAGAACAGCTGCGACGAGGCCGGCGGCGTGGTCCGGCTGGCCGCCCCGCAGCGCGGGGTGCGGCGCATCCTGGAGGTCAGCGGGCTCGTCGAGGTGCTGCACACCTACCCGACGGTCGAGGAGGCCGTCGCGGGCGACCCGACGCCGGCCTCCTCCTGACCGCCCCGGCCCGGCGCCTCCCGCCGGCCACTCCGCTCAGCGCTCGTCCTCGACGAACCGGGGGCGGGCGATCACCAGGCCCGCGCCCGCCTGCACGGCGAGGGCGGCGAGCAGGAACCCGATCGGCGCGGTCCACCCGCCGGTCGCCTCGTAGAGGACGCCGACCAGCAGCGGGCCGAGCGCCGCGATCACGTACCCGGTGCTCTGCGCGAACGCCGACAGCGCCACCGTCCCCTCCGCCGTGCGGGCGCGCAGCCCGATGGTGGTGAGGATCAGCGGGAACGCGCCCTGGCCGAGGGCCAGCAGGGCCACCCAGAGCAGCGCACCGTCGTGCGGCGCGAGCGCCAGCCCCAGGTAGGACGCGGCGGAGAAGGCGGTCAGCCCGAACACCAGCGGGCGCAGCGTCCGCAGCCGGCCGGCGAGC
The DNA here is from genome assembly GCF_042670805.1 of Micromonospora sp. NPDC057141. NCBI lineage: Bacteria > Bacillati > Actinomycetota > Actinomycetes > Micromonosporales > Micromonosporaceae > Micromonospora > Micromonospora sp. NPDC057141. Next base: position 7,972 of record NZ_JBHUVA010000065.1, read on the forward strand.
GTCGGCATCAGCAGCGCCACCGGCACGCCGAGCGCGGTCACCCCGGCCAGCAGCAGCCCGGCCGTCTCCGGGCGGAAGCCGGCGTCGCGGAAGAGCTGGGCCAGCCAGCCCATGATCGCGTACCCGCTCAGCGACTGCGCGCCGAAGTAGACCGCCATCGCCCAGCCGAGCCGGGTCCGCGCCGGCCGCACCCGGGCCGGGGCGGCGACGACCGCCGCGCCGGTGGCGGCCCGCCGCGCGGCGCGGGCCCGCAGCGCCAGCGGCACCCACGGGAGTACGGCCAGCGCGGCCAGCCCGGCCCAGACCCCGAGCCCGGCCCGCCAGGAACCGAAGGCGTGCGCCACCGGCACCGCCGACGCGGCGGCCACCGTCGTGCCCGTCGTCAACGCCATCGTGTACGCCCCGGTGACCAGCCCGGTGCGGTGCGGGAAGTGCTGCTTCACCAGCATCGGCAGCAGGATGTTCGCCACCGCGATGCCGGCCAGCGCGAGCGCGCTGGTGGCCACGAAGATCAGCGCGGAGTCGGTGACCACACGCAGCACCTGCCCGACGGCCAGGGCGGTCATGGCGACCACGAGCACCCGGGCCGGGGCGTACCGCCGGACCAGCCAGGGGGTGAGCGCGCCGAGCCCGGCGAAGGCGATCGTCGGCAGGGTGGTGACGAGCCCGGCCATCGCCCCGGAGAGCCCGAGGCCGGTGCGGACCTCGCCGAGCAGCGCGCCGAGGCTGGTCACGGCGGCCCGCAGGTTCAGGGCGACCAGCAGCATGCCGACCAGCACCAGCAGCCCGCCGGTCACGGGCCGCTCCGCGCGCCGCCGCCCGACGGTCGGGGTGGGGGTGGGGGCGGGGATGGGGGCGGGAGCCGGGGCCACGTCGACGCTCGGTCGGGGCCGGCCCGTCCCGGTGGCGGGTTCCGCGATGGCGGTCGGTGGCGGGGTCATGGCCTTCAACCTACAATCATGGGATGAATTCTGGGCAGGTGATGTAACCAGTGCCACCGTCGGTTGATTCCGCGCCACCGCCTGACTCCGCGCCACCGCCGCCCCGGGGCCAGCGCGTGCGGCAGACGATCGAGCAGCTCCGGGCCCGCATCCTCGGCGGCGAGTGGCCCGTGGGTGGGCGCATCCCCACCGAGCCGCAGCTCGTCGCCGCCCTCGGCGTGGGGCGCAACACCGTCCGCGAGGCCGTCCGCGCCCTCGTGCACGCCGGGGTGCTGGAGTGCCGGCAGGGCTCCGGGACGTACGTGGTGTCGACCGACGAGCTGGCCCCCGTGGTGGCCCGCCGACTCACCGACGACCGGATGACCGAGGTCGTCGAGGTGCGCCGCGCCTTCGAGGTGGAGGCGGCGCGGCTGGCCGCGCTACGGCGTACCCCGGAGGACCTGGCCGCCCTCGACGGCGCGCTCGCCGCCCGGGAGGCCGCCTGGCGCGCGGGCCGGGTCGACGAGTTCGTCGAGGCCGACGCGGCGCTGCACACGGCGGTGGTGGCCGCCGCCCACAACGGCATGCTCGCCGAGCTGTACGCGTCGGTCGGCGCGGCGCTGCGCAGCACGATCACCCAGGCGATGGGCGACGCGCTGGAGCCCGAGCGGTATGTCGACCACGCCCGGCTGGTGGACGCGATCCGCGTCGGCGACCCGGCCTTGGCAGCCCGGGAGGCTGGTGCTTTCCTGGAGCCCTCCCCGGGGGAATAGGTTGCCCGGGACGACGAACCGGACACCACGGGAGTAACGGATGCTCAAGGGCTTCAAGGATTTCATCATGCGCGGCAACGTCGTCGACCTCGCGGTCGGCGTCGTGATCGGCGCGGCGTTCACGGGCGTGGTCACCCAGCTGACCAAGTCGTTCCTCGAACCGCTGATCCGCGTCTTCGTGGTGCTGGTCACCGGCAGCGACAAGGGCCTGGAAGGCACGGCTCCCGAGTTCCGCGGCATCCCGTTCGACTGGGTGGCCTTCGTCAACGCGCTGATCACCTTCCTGCTCACCGCGGCGGCGCTCTACTTCCTGGTCGTCTTCCCGATGAACAAGCTGGCCGAGCGGCGCAAGCGCGGCGAGGAGCCGCCGCCCTCGGCCCCCAGCGAGGAGGTCAAGCTGCTCACCGAGATCCGGGACGCGCTGGTGGCCGCCGGCCACACCACGCCGGGCCAGCAGCGGGGCGCCCTGGACGACGCGCTCGGCCGCACCCCGGAGCCGCCGGCCACGCGCTGACGCCCACACCGGCACCGGCACACCGGCCCCTGCGGGATTCCCGTAGGCGCCGGGTCCCGTCGTACACATGTTCGATAGAGTCCCGCCATGGAACAGCGGAAGCACTGGTGGAACGGCAAGTGGGGGCGGTTGGCTCGACGGGACGTCTTCCTCCGGGTGGACGGCGACCGGTGGCACGTCGAGCAGCGCGCCGGCGGCGCGGAGGGGGTCTCCCAGTTCTACGAGTACCCCAGCGTGGAGGAGGCCGAGGAAACCGTCCGCGCGCTGCTCGCCGGGGCGGACGGGTGGCGGGAGCTGTCCCCCCGGCCGCCGGGCTCGTGGCTGCCGACCCCGGATGCCCGCGCCTGACCGGCGCGGCGTTTAGTCGAGTGGTGGGGTGGGAACCGACTCGGGATGGAGCAGCAGGGGACGGAGCAGCAGGCGGCCATCTCCCGCGTCACCACCGGGATGCCCGTGGTGGACGCGACCGGGGCGGAGGTCGGCACCGTGGACCTCGTCCAGCGGGGCGACCCGAACGCGGTGACCGTGCAGGCGCCGACCGCCGACCCGACCGCCGACCCGATCACTGACCCGGGCGGCAGCCTGGACGAGTTGATCGAATCGGCGGCGGTCGAGGAGCCGGACGTCCCGGCCGATCTGGCCGCCCGTCTGCTCCGCACCGGCTATCTGAAGGTGTCCACCGAGCGCGCGCCGACCCGCGCGGTCTACGTGCTCGCCGACCAGATCACCGCCGTCGCCGACGGCCGGGTATGCCTCGATGTCCTCGCCGCGACCCTCCCCGCCGAGGAGTGACGCCAGCCTTTGATCGACTCCATGTCGGCGACATCGCGGTATCCCGGGCGGTTTTCCCCACCATGTCGCCGACATGGAGTCGATCTAGCGCTCCGCCCGCCCAGCCGCAGCCGGCTCGACGGGCGGAACCGGCTGCGCGGGCTCGACCGGCTCAGCCGGCTCGGCGGGCGGGAGCGACTGGGCGAGCCCGGCGCGGGTCGCCCTCGCGACGGCGGCGTAGGAGCAGCAGCATGAGCCAGCCGGCGAGCAGCCCCCAGAATGCGCCCCCGACACCGAGCAGGCTCACCCCGGAGGCCGTGACGACGAAGGTCACCACGGCCGCCTCCCGGGTCGCCGGGTCGGCGACGGCCGCCGACACCGCGCCGGCCAGCGCGGCGAGCAGCGCGAGCCCGGCCACGGCCTCGATCAGCACGGGCGGGGAGAGCAGCACCAGGGCGGTGGCGACGCCCGCGCCGAGGCCGAGCAGGGCCAGCCCGACCCCCGCCGTGACCGAGGCGACCCACCGGCGCTCCGGGTCCGGGTGGGCGTCCGGGCCGGCGGCCAGCGCGGCGGTGATCGCGGCGAGGTTGACCGCGTGCCCGCCGACCGGCGCGCCGATCGCGCTGGCCAGGCCGGTGACCCGCAGCGCGGAGCCGAGCGGGGGACGGTAGCCGTACCCGGTGAGCACCGCCATCCCGGGGACGTTCTGCGCGGCCATGGTGACCAGGAACAGCGGCAGGGCCAGCCCGACCACCGCCGGCACCGTCCACTCGGGCGTGGTGAGGACGAACACCGGCCGCAGGCCGTGCGCGCCGATCCCGCCCGGGGTGGTCACGGCGATGGCGACCGCCGCCGCGACGAGCGCGGCGGGCACCGCCCAGCGGCGGGCGAAGCGGTGCAGCACGAGCCAGGTGACGACCACCGGCACGGCCAGCCTCGGCACCTCGACCAGCGCGCGGACCGGCGCGGTGCACAGCGGCAGCAGCACCCCGGCCAGCATCGCGGCGGCGATCGGGCCGGGAATCGCGGCCACCGCCCGGCCAAGGGCCGGGAACAGGCCGGCGGCGACGATCAACGCCCCGCAGGCGACGAACGCGCCGACGGCGGCCGGCCAGCCGCCGGGGACCGGGCCGGTGGCCGCCAGCAGCGCCGCCCCGGGGGTGGACCAGGCGACCGCCATCGGCAGCCGGTGCCGCAGCCCCAGCCACACCGCGCAGAGGCCGGACGCGACGCTGACGGCGAGCAGCCCCGAGGCGGCCTGCCGTTCGTCGGCGCCGACGGCGCGCAGCCCGGCGAGCACGACGGTGAACGAGCTGGCGAAGCCGACGAGCGCGGTCACCACGCCGGCGAGCACGGGTTGCAGCAGGCCGGCCACGTCTCCCCCTTCACCGTTCCGTTTACGGAACGCAGGCGTGTAGCACGATAGCGGGATGGAGTCGCCGACACCAACCCCGCAAGCAGCCCGGGAGCAGGCAGCCACGGACGCCGGCACGGTCGGCGGCACGGTCGGCGGCACGGTCGGCGGCCGGGTACGCGCCCTGCGCGAGGAGCGCGGCATGTCACTGTCCACCCTGGCCCGGCTCGCCGGGGTGGGAAAGGCCACCCTCTCCGGCCTGGAGAACGGCACCCGCAACCCCACCCTGGAGACGCTCTACGCCGTCACGGCCCAGCTCGGGGTGCCGCTGACCGCGGCGCTCTCCGGGCCAGCGGCGACCCCCACGGTGCGCGGGGCGGCGGTGAGCGCGACCCTGTTGGAGGTGTTCACCGAGGCCGAGGCGACGTACGAGCTCTACCGGATGCGGGTCGCCCCCGGCGTCGGGCAGCTCTCCCCCGCGCACCAGCCAGGGGTCAGCGAGCACGTCACCGTCTTCGCCGGACAGCTGCGCGCCGGGCCGGTGGACGCCCCGCTGACCGCCGGACCCGGCGGCCATCTGCGCTGGACGTCGGACGTGCCGCACGGCTACGCGGCGATCGGGAACGAGGAGGTGTGGGCGAGCCTGCTGCTGCGCTACCCGCGCCGCTGACCGCCGCTGACCGGTCGTCGGCCCGGCCCGCCGACCGGTCGGCCACCCGCGCCGCCGCAAGATTCTTTTCGGGCCGACCCGGGAGTGCGTAGAGACGCCGGGCGGGTCTTCTTGGCAAGCTTGTCGTATGACGCTGATCCTCCGCTCGGCCATCCTCAACGACGTCGGCCTCGTGCGGACCAACAACGAGGATTCCGCCCTCGCCGGCGACCGCCTGGTCGCCGTCGCCGACGGGATGGGTGGCCTGCCGGCTGGTGAGGTGGCGAGCGAGATCGTCATCCGCATCCTCGACGAGCTGGACCCGCCCACCACCACCGAGGGGGCCGCCGACGCGCTGCGGGCCGTGGTGAGCACCGCCAACCAGCGCATCCGGGCCGCCATCTCCGTCGACCCGGCACGCGAGGGCATGGGTACGACGCTCACGGCCGGCCTGCTCGCCGGGGACGCCCTGGTCCTCGCGCAGGTCGGGGACTCCCGCTGCTACCTGCTGCGGGACAACGAGCTGACCCAGCTCACCCGGGACGACACGTTCGTGCAGGCGCTGGTCGACCAGGGTGCGCTCTCCCCGGACCAGGCGCGGCACCACCCGCAGCGGTCCCTGGTGACCCGCGCCGTGCAGGGCGCCGACACGCCCCCGGCGATCGGCACGCTCACCGTCTTCGCCGGCGATCGGCTGCTGCTGTGCAGCGACGGGCTCTCCGACTACGTGGACGACGCCGCGATCGCCGCCGCCCTGGCCATGTACGGCGACCGCCAGCAGTGCGGCGAGCAGCTGGTGAAGCTGGCCCACCAGGCCGGCGCCCCGGACAACGTCACCGTCGTCGTCTCCGACGTCACCGCGCTCTGATGACCCGGTAGATAGTTGTGCGATCTAGATAGCACCGCTAGTGTCTGCCGGGTGGAAAACGAGCGCCGTGGCCAGTGGCTGCGCGGTGTGCTCGACCTCTGCGTGCTCGGCCTGCTCCGCGACGGGGAGTCGTACGGCTACCAGCTCGCCCAGGCGCTCGAAGCCGCCGGGATCGGGCCGATCCAGGGCGGCACCCTCTACCCGGTGCTGCTGCGCCTGCAACGCACCGGCCTGGTCACCGCGCAGTGGCGCGACGGCGAGGCGGGGCCGGCCCGCAAGTACTACTCGATCACCGAGCAGGGCCGGGCGGCGCTGCGTCAGGGCGGGCGGGACTGGCTGACCTTCGTCCGACCGGTGAACGGGCTCGTGACGGAAGGGGTCGACGGATGAACGCCGACGAGTGGCTGCGCGCGTTCGCGGCCGAACTGCACCACCGGCGGGTACGCGCCGACGACGCCCGGCACGTGGTCGCGGAGGCCGCCGCACGGTGCTCCGCGACGTCGGGCTGACCGTGCGGGCCGGCCAGATCGCGGCGATCGTCGGCGCGAACGGCTGCGGCAAGAGCACCTTCCTGCGGATCTGCGCCGGCCTGCTCTCCCCCGACACGGGGGAGGTGACCGTCACCGGCCGGCTGGGATACTGCCCGCAGCAGGGCGGCACCGCCGACTTCCTCCTCCCCGACGAGCACTTCGTGCTGGTCGGGGCCGGGCAGGGCCTGACCCGGGGAGCGGCCCGGCAGCACGGCCACGCGGCGGCCCGGCGGCTCGGCTGGGACGTACCCGGCGACGTGCTGGCCCGGCACCTCTCCGGCGGGACCCGGCAGAAGCTCAACCTGACCATGTCCACCCTCACCGAGCCGGACGTGCTGCTTCTCGACGAGCCGTACCAGGGCTTCGACCGCGGCACGTACGTCGACTTCTGGGAGCAACTCGCCCGGCTGCGCGACGCCGGCAGGGCGATCGTGGTGGTGACGCACCTGCTCAACCAGCTCGACCGGGTGGACCTCGTCCTCGACCTCACCCCGGCGGGCGGGCCGGCACGCGACGACGAGACCGGATGGGGAGGACGGGCGTGAACCGACTGGTGACCGTCGCGGAGATGACCCTGCGGGAGCTGCTGCGCCGCCGAGGCGTGCTGGTGTTGATGCTGCTGCTCCCGCTCACCTTCTACCTGATCCGGCGGGACGGCTACGTCGGGCAGTCGGTGCGTTCGCTGATGCTCGGGATCAGCTGGGCGGTGAGCACGGCGGCGCTCTTCGCCACCAGCGCCGCCCGCGAGTTGGAGCCACGGCTGCGGCTGGCCGGCTACCGCCCGCACCACCTCTACCTTGGCCGGATGCTGGGCCTGTGGGCGGCAGGGCTGGTCATCGCCGCGCTGTTCTTCCTGCTCGTCGCGGTCGACGCGCCCGATCTGCGGTACGGCGGGCTGGCGGCGGGCATGCTGTGCTGCGTCGCCATCGCGCCGCCGCTGGGCATCCTGGTGGGCGCGTTGCTCCCCCGCGAACTGGAGGGCACCCTCGTGCTGCTCCTCGTGGTGACGGTGCAGATGCTGATCGACCCGGCCGGCACCGGGGCGAAGCTCACCCCGTTCTGGTCGAGCCGGGAGATCGCCACCTGGGCGGTGGACCACACCGACGACGGATATCTCACCCGCGGCTCGGTGCACGGTGTGCTGGTCACCGTGGGAATGATCCTCGCCGTGGCGGCGGTGTTCGGCGTCCGGCTGCGCCGCCGCCGGCATCTACGTCACCTGCCGGTCGGCTGACCAGGGTAGACCGGACCGACCGGAGAGGCACCGGCACCCTGCGGGTCGTCGGCAATCCGGTTGCGTGGGTCGGCGGGGCGGGTTGGGATGGGGGGATGACCATCCGGCGGGTGACCAACTCCGAGCGGCCGACCACCTCCTTCCCGCTCCAGGCGTACGCCTTCGAGGCGTCCCCCATGCGGCCCGGACGGGCCGAGGAGTTCCACAGCTACCTGCCCTACCACGAGGCCACCCGGACCCTCGTCGCCGAGGAGGGCGGCGAGACGCTGGCCACGGCGTCGGCCATTCCGATGCGGCAGAACCTGCGCGGGGTGGTGCTGCCGATGGCCGGGGTCGCCGGGGTCGCCACGCACCCGCTGGCGCGGCGGCGCGGGCACGTCCGGGCCATGCTGTGCCAGCTTCTCGACGAGATGCGCGACGAGGGGCACCCGCTCACCGCGCTGTACCCGTTCCGCGCGTCGTTCTACGAGCGCTTCGGGTACGTCGGCCTGCCCCGGGCGCGTACGGCCGCCTTCGCCCCGGCCGACCTGGCCCCGCTGCTCCGCGCCGACCTGCCCGGCGAACTGGCCTGGGGCCGCAGCGGCGCCGGGTACGCCGACCACCGCGCCTTCACCGAGCGCTGTCTGGCCGAGCGGCACGGGTTCGCGATCTTCCCCGAGACCCGGGCGGTGCGGCAACGCGACGACGACGACCGGTGGCAGGTCACCGCCCGCGTCGACGGCGAGACGGTCGGCGTGTTCACGTACCGGATCGACGACCATGGCGGCGAGCTGGCCGGCGACGACCTGCTGGTCGCCGACCCGTACGCCCGGGCCCTGATCCTCCAGTTCCTCGCCCGGCACGTCGACCAGGTGGAGCGGGTCCGCCTGCTGATCGCGGCGGACGAGCTGCCCGAGCTGTGGCTGACCGATCTGGCCGTGCACGTCGAGGCACGGGTCGCCCGACCCGGTTCGTCCGCGCCGATGGCCCGGCTGCTCGCGCTCGACGCGCTGGCCGGTCTCCCCGCCGGGCCGGGCCGGGTCCGGGTGGAGCTGACCGGGGACCGGTGGCTCGCCGGCACCCACCTGCTCGACGGCGCGACCGGCCGGCTGGAGCTGCTCGACGGCGCCACCGCCGGGTCCGTGCCGGCCGCGACGCTCACCGCCGCCGGGCTCTCCGCCCTGGCGTACGGGGTGCTGGACCCGGCGGAGGTCGACGTCCGCGGCCTGGGCCGGGTGCCGGCGGACGCCGCCGCCGAGCTGCGCCGGCTCTTCCCCCGCCGGCTGCCCTACCTGTACGCGGACTTCTGACCCTGCTTCGCCCCGGCGCGACGACTCCCGGAAAACGCATTGACCTCAATCGCACTCAAGGTTGCAGAATCGTATTGTTAAGTCGATTGAGATCTCGATGGAGCCAGTTATGACCGATCAGCAGCACGAGGCAGCGATCACCCCCCAGGAGCCCACGCCGCTGCCACGGGCCAAGCGAATCCGCAACCGGGCCCTCGTCGTCCTGGCGGGCGTCGTGGCGGCGGCCCTGGTCTGGGTGCTCGCCGTACCGGTGTTCGGTGCCGAGGTGTCGGTGCCCGAGCAGTACGGATCGGACACCAAGATCGACCTTACCCTCGGCGCGGTGATCTTCGCGACGCTCTTCGCCGGCCTGGCCGGGTGGCTCTCGCTCGCCGCGGCCGAGAAGATCCTCAAGCGGCGGGGAGCGCTGATCTGGACCGTGGTCGCGGCCCTGTTCCTGCTGATCACCCTTCCCTGGCGGATGCCCGGCTTCAGCACCACCAACATCCTGGTGCTCGTCGGGTTGCACCTCGTGGTCGGGGCCGTGTTCATCCCGGGGCTGCCCCGAGCGGCCCGGATCGGCTGACGGCCCTGCCAAGTTCGAGGTTTGGAGATGGGCAGATGACGATCGGAAACGCCAAGGTCCAGGTGGACATGGTGCTGGACCTCATTTGTGTGCACTCGTACATCGGCTTCACCCGGCTGGTCCGGGCCGCCGAACGGGTCCGCGAAGAGGGCGGGGAGGTGACCGTCAGGTTCGCGCCGTTCGAGCTGGCGCCCGGTGCCCCCACCGAGGGAATGCCGCTGATCGAGGCGCTCCGCCAGACGTTCGGCGAGAGCACCGTGCAGCAGCTCGGGCACCTCGTCGCCGCGGCTGCCCGGGACGGTCTGGAGCTGCACTACGACCGGGCGATCGCCACCGGCACCTTCGAGGCGCACCGCCTCATCGCCCAGGCCGCCGCGCAGGGCCGGGGAGAGGCGATGGTGGAGCGCCTGTTCAGGGCCCACTTCACCGACGGGCGGAACATCGGCGACGCCGAGACCCTGAACCGGCTGGCCGCCGAGGTCGGGGTCGTCCGTGACGACTCGGCCGAGGAGGATGTCCGCACCGCGCTGCGCCTGGTCCGGGAGGCAGGGATCACCGGGGTGCCGGTGCTGCGGATCGAGGGCGGCGGGCCACCGATGGTCGGTGAACAGCCCGAGGATGTCCTCTACGGGGCGCTGGTCGCCGCCACCGGGGGCGGCCCGGCGACGGCCGGGGCCGGCGCGGGCAAGCCGGGGACGGACGGGGTACTCAACAGTCCGCTGCCCGACGTCCAGGCGCACATCCGGCGGTACCTGGCCACCGACGGGGCCGACGGCCACGACTACTACGGGTTCCCGACGTTGCTGCTGACGACCCTCGGCCGGCGCACCGGCCGGCCGATCCGCACCCCGCTGATCTACGGACGCGACGGGGACCGGTACGTTCTGGTCGCCTCCAACGGTGCAGCCGCCACCGACCCGAACTGGTACCGGAACCTGGTCGCCCACCCGCAGGTCGACGTCCAGGTTCGGGCGGACAAGTTCACCGCCACCGGGCGAACGGTCACCGGGGACGAACGGCCCCGCCTGTGGGAGCTGATGGCCAAGATCTTCCCTCGGTACGACACGTACGCCACCCAGACGAACCGCCGGATCCCGGTGGTCGTGCTGGAGCCACGCCGGGAGGACTGAGTCGACGGGTGGTTCCCAGGACGGTCCCGTTCCTGGGAACCACCCGTCCCGGTCATGGCAGCTTCACGGACAACTCGTGCCGGAAGACGTCACGTGGGTCCCACTGCGCCTTGACGGCCTGCAGACGCGAGTATCCGCCCCGGTGGTACAGCTGGGGCGCCGGAAGGCCCGAGGTGTTCCACACCTCGTCGACCAGGTCCAGGTCGGGGTAGTTGATGTAGCAGCCGTCGGTGTGGGCGTTGGGCAACGGCACGCCGCCGGTGTCGGCGTGCACGTCGCGGTAGAGGGCCCGGATCTGGTTGAGGACGTACCCGTCGAGGTTGGGGTCGGCCCAGAAGACCGAGTACCACGCCTTCATGATCGAGTCCCGCTGGGCGGCGGCCGTCGCTGAGGAGGCGACGGTGTTCACCCTCACGCCGTAGGAGTAGAGCAGGACGGAGAGCAGGCCGCCCATGAGCGGGCCGGTGAGGTGCTGGTAGACGGTGGCGACCTGGGCATCGCTCCACGCCGTCCGCAGGTACGCGCTCTTGTTCTTGATCCGCCCGTACTCGCCGAGGTCGGTCTTGTAGTCGAAGACGAAGGTGATGAACGGTTGCAGCTTGCGGACGACGGTCGGTGTGACCCCGACCCCGGCGCCGACCGCCGCGATGTAGTCGTCGAGGATCTGTTCCGCCCCCGACACGTTCGCGTCGATCTGCGCGACCAGCTCGATGGCGGTGACCAGGCCGGGCTGCACCGCCTTCTGGTTGAGATGGAGGCCGCTGTGCAACGCCGGCGCGTTCGCCCCGGCGTTGGCCGCGTTCCACTGCCCGTGGTTGCGGACCAGGCGGGTGAAGTCGGCCTCGGTGAGCTGCTCCCACGACCAGCTGACGGACTTCGACAGCATCGCCGCCGGCGCGGCGGGCAGCAACTGCTGCGGTGACCGGCCCGTCGCGTTCCGGCTACGGAACCAGTACCGGGTCACCACGCCGAAGCTTCCTCCGCCGCCTCCGGTATGCGCCCACCACAGTTCCCGGTTGGGATCGTCGGGCTCGGCGGTCGCCACCACCGTCCTGGCCCGGCCGTTGGCGTCGACGGTGACGACCTCCACCGCGTACAGGTGGTCGACGACGAGGCCGTGCCGGCGGGACAGGGGCCCGTACCCGCCGCCGGCCACGTGGCCGCCGACCCCGACCCCGGGGCAGATGCCGCCCGGGATGGTCACCCCCCAGTTGTAGAACATCGTCCGGTACACCTGGCCGAGGGTCGCCCCCGCCTGCACCACGATGGCCCGGCGGGCGGGGTCGTGATAGACGGCGTTCATCTCGCAGACATCGATGATGATCTGCACCGCCGGGTCGTCCACCAGCCCCTCGAAGCAATGGCCGCCACTGCGCACGACCACCCGCTTGCCGGCGGCGACCGCCTCCTCCAGCACTGCGGCGATCTGTGCCGCCGAGTGCACGATCCGGACCGACTCCGGCTGGCCCACGAAGCGTTTGTTGTACCCCCGATTCACCAGGTCGGCGTACTGCGGATCGTTCGGTCCCACGGTCACCGCCTGCGCGACCAGGAGATCCCCGACAGCCGTACGCGGCTGGGCGGCAGCGGGATCGGCTACCACCAGACCGGCGACCGTCGCGGCCCCACCGGCACCCAACAACCCTCGGCGGGTCAACTTGTCCAAGATTTCACGCACCCTCTCGCTATCTATATCTATGTGGTCGTTGCTGCTGAGCGGTCACGCACCGGCACCGGCACCGGTGCCGAACGGCCGGGGGCCGTCGTTCCGTGCTGGGCGGTCACGCGCCGTCGCTGGTCCCGGCTGGCCAGGTGACAGGCCACCCACCGATCGCAGCGCGCCGTCGGCGTGCCCCGTCGGGGCGATGCCGTTGACCATGCAGCCGAACAGAACGGCTGCCAGTGTGGTCAGTTCGTCGGGCCCGGTGCTGCCTCCGGCGGCCCGGCCGGTGCCGGGCGAGTTCGAGTCGATCACGCGTCACGCCCTCCCGTACGCCTTGGGTTGGATGACCGACAGTCGATGTCCAGCAGCCGCACCGCTCACCTGTCCGCACCCACCGGCGACCCGGCGGCCCGCCGCACGTCACGCAGGAGTCGGGCCAGCCGCAGGCTCTCCTGGAGCCCGGCGGATCCCTCGGCACCCGACCGGACCGCCGTGACGAACGCGGTAACCGTGTTGACAACCTGGTCGTCCGGCTCCAGCCGGAGTTCCTCCGTACCGTGGAACCGTTCCACCCGGACCACCGGCCGGTGGTCCGCCGGTGGGGTGAAGGCCCGGTCCAGGACGATCCGGCCGGTGCTGCCGGTCAGTTCGTACCGGGAGCGGTAGCTGTGCTCGATGCCGAACACCAGGCTGGCGGTGACCCCGTCGGGGGTCCGGAGCAGCGCCGCTCCGGCGGTGTCCACCGTCCGCCCGGCACCCGCCGTCAGCACCGCCCCGGCCACCGTCAGGTCCGGACCGAGCAGGTGCAGGGCGGCCCGGACGGGATACACCCCGACGTCGCAGAGCGCGCCGCCGCCGAGGTCGGCGCGGTAGCGGATGTCGTCGTCGGGCAGCCGGGGAATGGTGAACGTCGACTCGAAGGCGCGCAGTTCGCCGATGGCACCCTCGCGCAGCAGCCGGGCCACCACCACGTGCTGGGCATGATGGACGAACATGACGTTCTCCATCAGCACCAGGCCGGCGGCGGCGGCCACGTCGACCAGCGCGGCGGTCCGGTCCGGGTCGTCGGTCAGCGGCTTCTCGGCCAGGACGTGCTTGCCCGCCCGCAGGGCCGCCTCCACCCACTCGGCGTGCAACGCCAGCGGCAGCGGCACGTAGACGGCGTCCACGTCGGACCGGTCCAGCAGGGCCGCGTACCCGGTCAGCGGACGGCAGCCGAACTCCCGCGCGGTCCGGGCCGCGCGCTGCGGATCCCGGCTGGCCACCGCGACGACCTCGGTGTCGGACACCCGCGCGAACGCCGGCAGCATCCGACGGCGGGCGATGTCGGCACAGCCCAGCACCCCGACGCGCAGCGGATCCATCTAGTCGTCCCCCATCGCGTTGAGGCAGGCGAGCAGGGTGCGCGCCTGCACGTTCACGTAGTGGTTGTGCCGGACCAGCGAGGTGAGCTGGCCGCGGGTGATCCAGCGATACGCCGGCGGCGGGTCCAGCGGCACCTGCGCGTCGTCGACGTCGACCACCAGGTAACGGCTCTCGGCGTTACGGAACCGGCCGCCCTCCTCCGAGTGCCGGGCCTCGTACCGCACGGCGCCCGGATCAGCGCCGAGCACGAGGTCCAGGTAGGGCGGCCGGGCCGCCGCGTCGAGGTGGGCGTAGTTGCCCGGCGTGTACTGCACGGTGGGGCCGAGCTCGATCGTGTCGAGAAACCCGCCCTCCACCCGGGCGTGCGCCAGGACGTGCCGCACCCCGCCGATGCGGCGGGAGAGGAACGCGGTGACGCCGGTGCCGCAGGGCTCGAAGAGCGGCTGCGTCCAGCGGGTCACCTCCCGGTTGCCGGCCAGCACCGACACCGCGACGACCTGGAAGTACCGGTCCTGTTCGTGCCGGATCGCGTCCTCGTCACGTACCCAGCCGGGCAGACCGGCCAGGGGGACCCGGGCGGCGTGCACGTCGTGCCCGGCCCGCTGGGCGGTGAACCAGGAGAGCACGTCGACGTCCGGGTGCAGCGCCAACCGTTCCCCGTCGTCGAAGGGCAGACAGGCCAGGACCGTACGGGAGTCCATGTTGACGACGTTGTCCCGGTGCAACAGCTCGGCGATCTGCCCCAGGGTGAGCCAGCAGAAGTCCTCGTGCGCCGGTACGTCGTCGGTGACCTCGACGACCATGTTGCGGTTGCTCTTGTGGTAGAACCACGACCCGTGCTCGGACTGGAGGGCGTCGGCGAGCACCCGCCCCCGGCCGAGATCCCGGGTGAAGTACTCGATGTAGCGGACGTCGCTGCCCTGGTGCACCCTGCTGTAGTTGCTCCGGGTCGCCTGCACGGTCGGGGAGAGCTGCATCAGGTTCGGGTTGCCCGGCTCCATCTTGGCCTGCATGAGCAGGTGCAGGACACCGTCGAACTCCTTGGCCAGGATTCCCAGGATGCCCACCTCGGGCTGCCGGATGATGGGTTGATGCCACTCGCCCGCCGGGCCGTCCGTGGTGACGTGCAGGCCCTCCACGCTGAAGAACCGTCCGCTACGGTGGCCGAGGTTGCCGGTCCGCTCGTCGAACGACCAGGCGTCCAGGTCCCGGAACGGGATCCGGTCCACCCGGAACCGGTTGGTCCGGGCCCGCTCGGCCAGCCAGCCGGTGAAGTCCTCGGTGGCCAGGTGCGCACCCTGCGACGAGGCGGCCGAGGCGGCGATCCGGGCCGACAGGTCGGCGTCGTACCGGGACCGTACCGGTGGCGACACGACGGGCGCCGTTACGATTCCAGAAGGCACGTCCACTCCCTCATGCGTCGGTGACGGCGGTCTCTGACGCCACGTACGCGTCGAGCACCCGTCGGTAGTAGGTGTCGTCGAAGCCGAGCTGTTTGACCTCGGGTACGAGGTGGCGGAGCTTGTCGATGGAGATGACGTGGTGCACCCCGACGTCGTGGTATTCGCGCTCGGGCCGCAGGCCGAGCCGCCACTGCAGGTGGTCGACGATCCGGGTCACCGGCACCGCCTCACCGGAGGCCACGTTCACGGTCCCCGCCGACAGGTCGAGTTCGAGCAGCCGGTCGAGGATCGTCACCACGTCGCGGACGTCGATCAGGTCCCGGGCCGCGCCCCGGTGCAGCCGTACCGTGCCCTGGCGCATCTGCCGGACCAGCGTCGGAACCAGTTGGTGCGGAGGTTGCCGGGGGCCCACCAGGTGTCCCAGCCTCAGCACCAGATAGTCCGTCCCGCTGGCCCGCAGCCGCTCCTCCAGGGCCAGCTTGTGGGTGCCGTACGGGGTGCACGGCACCACCGGCTGGTCCTCCCGGCCCGGTCCCTCGACCGCGCCGTACATCCCGGAGGCTGCGGTGGAGAAGAACAGCAGCCGGCGGCCGGCGTCCCGGCACCGGCGGGCCGTCTCGTCCAACAGGGCGGTCTCTCGGGCGAAGTCCGCAGCCGAGGTGCCCGCCGCCCAGGAGACCCCGGCCGCCAGCACCGTCGTGTCCGGGTGCCGATCGGCCACCGGCTGAAGATGTTGGGCGAGGAAGCCCCGTCCAATGATGTCCATCCGGACTCCTGACTTGTCGGGCGCCGCCGCGCGGGTACGCCGGTCGCGGCGGCGCCGGTTGGTCACGGACGCGGCGAGTTGCCGACGGTGGCCAACGCCACCAGGTCGGCCACCACGGCGGACGGGGTGGGCCGGTCGGCCGCCTCCTGCCGCAGTCGGTCGGCCGCGGACCGATAGCCGGGCTCGCCGATCAGGGCCGCCGTGGCGGCGTGCAGCCAACCGGCGTCGGCGACCGCGTTGTGCCGGGTCCGGCCGATCCCGGCGGCCTCGATCCGCGCGCCGATCAGCTCCTGGTCGCCACCGGGCGGCAGCACGAGCTGCGGTACGCCGGCGGCGAGCGCGGTCATGGTCGAACCCCCGCCGCCGTGGTGCACCACGAGGTCGCTGGTCGGCAGCAGCAGGTGCAGCGGCACGTTACGGACGGCCCGCATCCGTTCCGGAAGGTGGCCGATCCGGTCGTGATCCGGCCCGGTGACGGTGAACACCACCTCGACGTCCAGCTCGGACAACGCCTCCACCAGACGCGGGACGGGGAACGAGCCGGCACCGAAGACGGTGCTCACCGAGGTGCCCCACACCACGCAGACCCGCGGTCGTGCCGGCGGTTCCTGCAACCACCGGGGCCACGGCCCGGGGCCGTTGTACGGCACCTGCCGGATCGGCAGGGTGTCGGCCCGCAGGCTCGGGCGCAGCCCCGGCGGGCACGGGTCGAGCACGTGCCCGATCGCGTCCGGCCCCCACTCGCCCACGTCGTGGCGCTGGAACGCGCGGCTGACGTCGACGGCCAGGAAGCGCAGTCCGGGCACCCCGGGCACCTCGTCGTCGGGACCGACCGGCCCCCAGAGGGTCAGCACCGACGGGACACCCAGGACCCGGGCGGCCAGCGGACCCTCCACGCACATCAGGTCGTGGAGCACCAGGTTCGGCCGCCACCAGCGGGCGAAGTCGACGGCCGCGTCCGCGCTGCGGGTGGCGGACTCGATCATCCGCGTCTTGTGCTCCCCGATCCACTCGAACGGGTCGAAGTCGGCCAGGGCGGCGACCGGCTCGCCGGTCACCACGTCCGGCGGCAGGTGGGCGTACGGCCAGTGGCCGGCGCGGGCGTTGACGTGGTTGTGCATCCGGGCCTTCGGGACCAGCTCGCCCGGCTGCAGGATCTCCACCGGCACCAGCCCCGCCCGGCTGGCCGGCTCGGTCTGCAACGGCGGGCAGACGAGTCGCACCTCGTGTCCGGCGGCCTGCAACGCCCAGGCCAGCGGCACCACGTTGAGCCAGTGGGTGGTCCAGTCGGAGACCGCCACCATCACCCGCATCAGCTGCGGGCCTTGACGAACTGGCGGATCGAGGAGCCCAGGTAGTCGATCATCTCGTCGGTCAGCCCCGGGTAGACGCCCACCCAGAAGGTCTGTTCGGTGATGACGTCGCTGTTGGTCAGGTCGCCGACCACCCGGTGCGGCTGGTCCACGTACGCGGGATGCCGGGTGAGGTTGCCGGCGAAGAGCCGGCGGGTGCCGATCTTGCGCGACTCCAGGAAGTCCACCAGCTCCGCCCGGCCGAACGGGGCATCGGGAGCGACGGTGAGGACGAAGCCGAACCAGCTCGGGTCGCTGCCCGGCGTCGCCTCCGGCAGGATCAGCCACGGCGTGCCGTCCAGGTCCGCGCGCAGCCGCCGCCAGTTGTGCCGCCGGGCGGCGCAGAACTCGTCGAGCTTGGCCAGCTGGGTCAGCCCGAGGGCGGCCTGGATGTCGGTCGCCTTCAGGTTGTACCCGACGTGGGAGAAGATGTACTTGTGGTCGTACCCGGCCGGCAGGGTGCCCATCTGGTACTTGAACCGCTTCAGGCACTTGTCGCTCTCGCCCGGCTCGCACCAGCAGTCCCGACCCCAGTCGCGCAGCGACTCCACGATCCGGGCCAGCTCCAGGCTGGCGGTGAGGACACAGCCACCCTCACCCATGGTCAGGTGGTGCGCGGGATAGAAGCTGACCGTGGTGAAGTCGCCGAACGTACCGGTGAGCCGGCCCTGGTAGGTGGAGCCGACGGCGTCGCAGTTGTCCTCGATGAGGAACAGCTCGTGCTCGGTGGCGAGTTCGGCGATCTCGGCGACCTCGAACGGGTTGCCCAGGGCGTGCGCGATGATGATCGCCCGGGTCTTCGGGCCGATGGCCTGCGCCACCCGGTCGGCGGTGGTGTTGTACGTGCCCAGTTCGACGTCGACGAAGACCGGCACGAGGCCGTTCTGCAGGATCGGGTTCACCGTGGTCGGGAAGCCCGCCGCCACGGTGATCACCTCGTCGCCCGGCCGCAGGCGGGCATCGCCGAGGACGTGCGAGGTCAGGGCGGAGATGGCCAGCAGGTTGGCGGACGACCCGGAGTTGGTCAGGTGCGCCTTGCGGCGGTTCATCTTGCGGGCGAACTGCGACTCGAACCGGCGCGAGCTGACTCCGGCCGCGATGCGCATGTCCAGCGCGGCCTCGACCAGTGCCGCCCGGTCGCTCTCGTCGAGCACCGCCCCGGACGGCCAGATCTCCGTCACCCCCGGCACGAAGGCCCGTTCGGGCTGGGCCTCGTGGTGGTACTTGCGAACGTCGTCCAGAAGCTGCGTCTTCTTGTCGCTGAGCTGCACGTCAGTTCCCTTCTCTGTTGGCCCGCGCCGTCGGCGGGACACCCGCCGCCGTCAACTGGTCCCGCAATGACTCGTCAAGCCCGCGACGGGGACGCCAGCCGAGCAGCCGCTCCGCGCGATCGATCTCCAACTGCTGCCACTCGACGTCGACGCGCGCCCCGGCCGCCGACCCGGCCGGCTCCGACGGCACCACCTCGACCGGGAGACCGCTGAGCGCGATCATCCGGTCGACGATGCCGCGCACCGGCCGGGCCACCCCGGAGCCGACGTTGATCACCTGGCCGGCTACCCGGGCGGCGGGCGCGGTGGCGGTGGCCAGCACCGCGTCCGCCACGTCCCGGACGTCCACGAAGTCCCGCCGGGCGTCCAGCGGGGGCAGCCGCAGCGCCGTCGCCGACCCGGTCCGCTCGCTCCGGGCGACCTCGGCCAGGTGCGCGGCGACCGCGCCGAGCAGGCTCCCCCGCCGGGTGCCCGGCCCGTACACGTTCGCCACGCGCAGGACCGTCCCGGCGAGGCCGTCGGCGTGGGCCCGCAGGACCGCCTGCGAGCCGCCGAGCTTGGATCGCCCGTAGGGCGTGACCGGCGCGGTGGGCCAGCGCTCCGGCGTCCCCCGGCCCGACACCCCCGGGGCGTACTCGTGGATGCTGCCCAGTTGGATCAGCCGGCA
This sequence comes from Micromonospora sp. NPDC057141, assembly GCF_042670805.1. Lineage (NCBI taxonomy): Bacteria > Bacillati > Actinomycetota > Actinomycetes > Micromonosporales > Micromonosporaceae > Micromonospora > Micromonospora sp. NPDC057141. The sequence continues at coordinate 27,056 of NZ_JBHUVA010000065.1, forward strand.
GCCGTACCGCCAGGCCAGCAGTGTGCGGGTGACCGTGGCGACGAGGTCGCTGTTGGCCTCGGTCATCTGCGCCTCGGTCATCTGCCAGACCCGGCCGGCGGCGTTGACCACCACATCGGCGTCGGCCTCCGCGAGGAGGGCGCCGAGCCGACCGGCCGCGTCCCGGGTGAGGTCGAGCCCGACCGTCCCCGCTCCGTCCCCGCCGCTGGAGACCCCCAGCACCCGCCAGCCGGCCGCCGCGAACGCGGAGCGGAGATGACCGCCCAGAAACCCGGTCGCACCGAGCACCACCACCGAGCCGGCGCGGTCGGCGGAGGCGGAGCCCGGCCGCCCGGCGGTGGCGGAGAAGCCTGTGGTCATGCCGCCGATCCGACCGGACGGTCCGCCTTCCACCAGCCCGGGTTGTCGCGGTACCAGGCCACCGTGTCGGCCAGCCCCTGGTCGAAGGAGATGCCCGGCGCGTAGCCGAGCTGCTCACGGATCTTGCTCTCGTCGATCGAGTACCGCAGGTCGTGCCCCTTGCGGTCGGGTACCCGGCGAATCATCGAGGCGTCCGCCCCGCACAGCGACAGGAGCCGCTCGGTGATCTCCAGGTTGGTGTACTCGTTGCCGCCGCCGATGTTGTAGACCTCACCGGCCCGGCCCTGGGCGAGCACGAGCTGGATCCCCCGGCAGTGGTCGTCGACGTGCAGCCACTCCCGCACGTTGCCACCGTCGCCGTAGAGCGGCACCGTCCGGCCCTGCAACAGGTTCGTCACGAACAGCGGGATCAGCTTCTCCGGGTGCTGGTACGGCCCGTAGTTGTTGGAGCACCGGGTGATGGAGAGGTTCAGCCCATGGGTACGGGTGTACGCCCGCGCGATCAGGTCGGAGCTCGCCTTCGACGCCGCGTACGGGGAGTTGGGCGCGAGCGGCCACTCCTCAGTCCACGAGCCCTGCGCGATGCTGCCGTACACCTCGTCGGTGGAGACGTGCACGATTCGCTCGACGCCGACGCGCCGGCACGCCTCCAGGACCGTCTGCGTGCCGCCGACGTTGGTCCGGACGAAGTCGGCAGCAGCCTCGATCGACCGGTCCACGTGGGACTCCGCGGCCATGTGCACCACCGCGTCGTGCCCCGGGAGCAGGTCGCACAGGAGCTCCAGGTCGCAGATGTCGCCCTCGACGAACTCGAACCGGGGGTGGCTGGCGGGAAGGTTGTCCCGGTTCCCGGCGTAGGTCAGCTTGTCGAGCACGGTCACCCGGGCGTCCTCGAATCCCGGGTAGCCGCCGCTGAGCAAGGTCCGGACGTAGTGCGAGCCGATGAAGCCAGCAGCCCCGGTTACCAGGATCTTCATGCCGCCACCACGATCCGGGTGTGGTCACCGATGACCAGCCGGTGCGCGGCGGTGCCGCTGGCCGCGTCCACGACGGCGGCCCGACCGATCAGCGAACCGTGCAACTCCTTCACCTCCACGATCCGCGCACCGTCGAGCGCGATCGAGTAGTCGATGTGGGTGCCACGCAGGACGCAGTCGCGGCCGATCGACGTGTACGGCCCGACGTAGCTCTCCTCGACCACCGTTCCGGCGCCGATGATGGCCGGTCCGACGATCCGGGAACGGGTCACCGATGCCCCCGGCTCCAGCACCACCGGGCCGATCAGCTCCGCCTCCTCGACCTCGCCGTCCACGGCCCGGGTGAGCCCGTCGAGCAGCTCCCGGTTGCAGTCGAGGACGTCGTCGACGTTGCCTGTGTCCTTCCAGTAGCCCCCGTACTCGCTGGCCCGGACGGTGTCGCCCCGGGCGACCAGCCACTGGATGGCGTCGGTGATCTCCAGTTCGCCCCGGGCGCTCGGCTCGATGGCCGCGACCGCCTCGTGGATCGCCGGGGTCAGGAAGTAGACCCCGATCAGGGCCAGGTCACTGACGTACTCCTGCGGCTTCTCGACCAGTCGGCGTACGGCCCCGCCGGGCAGCAGCTCGGCGACCCCGAAGGCGCGGGGGTCGGCCACCTTGTAGACCACCACCTGCGCCGCCGGCCGGTTGTCCCGGAACTCCTGACCGATCTCCCCGATCCCCTGCGGCAGCATGTTGTCGCCGAGGTACATGACGAAGTCGTCGTCGCCGAGAAAGTCGTGGGCGAGCCGTACGCAGTGGGCCAGGCCCAACGGCTGGTCCTGGCGGATGTAGGTGATTTCGCAGTCGAACCGGGAGCCGTCGCCCAGCGCCGCGGCGATCTGCGGCCCCCAGTCGCCGACGATCACGCCGATCTCGCGGACCCCGAGGTCGCGGAGGTTGGCCACGACATGCTCCAGTACGGGCTTGTTCGCGATCGGGATCAACTGCTTGGGCATCGAGTAACTGAACGGCCGCAGGCGGGTGCCCGCGCCGCCGGACAGGACAAGAGCCTTCATGGCGGGTTCTCTCCTCACGCTGGCGTCTGGACGAGCTTTTCGAGAGCGCCGACGACATCGGCGGGGGGCGGCATGGCCGCGATCTCACGGGACAGGGCGACGGCCGCCGTCCGGTACGACGGGGTCGTCACGATCTCCCGGCACTTCTCCGTGATCATTTCGGTGGTCTCCTGGTCGGGGGCGAGTACGACGGCGGCGCCCTGCCGCGCGATGCGCCGTGCCGGCTCGACGAGCACGGCGCCCTTGGGCATGAGCAACTGGGGCAGCCCGGCGGCCAGCGCCGTCAGGCTCGTCACCCCGCCACCGTGGTGCACCAGCGCGTCGCAGGTCGGGGCCACCACGTCGAGCGGGACCCACCCGGCGCGCAGGTCGCCGTACTCGGCGCGGAGCCCTTCGGCCACCTCCTCCGGGGCCGCCACCACCAGTTCGACGTCGAGCGTGGTGATCCGGCCGATCAGGTCCCGCAGGAACTCGTAGTTCTGGTCGTAGCTGCGCCCCCGGGTCACCCGGCTGCCCGAGGTGACGCAGACCCGGGGCCGGTCGCCCCGCCGGTACATCCAGGGTTCGAGGGCCCGCTGGGCGTTTGCCGGCACGAACCGCATCTGCTGGGCGGGGCCGGCGTCGGCCGGGCGCAGGCTCGGCGGACAGATGTCGACGAACAGGTCGGGCTCGGGCAGCCGGTCGAGGCCGAGTTCGCGAAGTTCGGGCTGGAGTTCGTCGTCGGCGCCGGGATGGATGCCGGTGGCTTCGACCGCGTCCCATGCCTGCCGGACGTGGGGGATGCCCAGCCGGGCCGCCAGCAGCGGCGCCGCGTAGCACATGGTGCCGCCGACGACGACGTCCGGTCGCCAGCCGGCGGCCAGTTCCAGCAGGGCGGGCAGACTGGCCACGGCCATCCGGGCGAACCACGCCCCGGTGAACCGGGCCTGCTCGGCCGGGTCGGCCGGGATGGTGAGCGCCTTTCCGGTGCGGTCGGTGGTGATGAAGTGCCGGATCGGCAGCCCGGTGAGCGGTACGCCGGCCAGCCCCGCTGCGGTGACGACCGGCATCATGTCGTCGGTGGCTGCCATGAACGTCTGGTGGCCGCTGTTGCGGGCAGCCGTGGCGAGCGGGGCGAGGGCGAACACGGTCGCCGGGCTGCCGCCTGCGATGAACAGGATCTTCAACGATGACTCCCGCCGATCTGGGCCCCGGACGGCGAACACGGTCGCGCGGGTTTGCCGGGCGACCGCAGGGGGCAAGAGGTGAGGGGGAAAGACGGACGGGCCGGCGGGTCGGGGGACGAACACGCACCGGGCCGATACTGAAAGCTAATCTCTTCGATACCCGCCGCAGCGTCAAGCGCCGGACGGTGCCGCAGTTGCACAGCGACGCGGCCGTCGACGGGTCCGCCACCGGTCACCCGGCCGGTCCGGCCGGCTGCCGCCGCAGCAAACGTTCAACCGCCGACCGTTGACCACACAGGGTCACCGGCCGGCGGTGTGGAACCGGGGGCTCGCGGCCCCGGCGGGCTCAGGAGGCGTCGCTCGCCACGGCGTCGCCCGGCCGGACCACGGTCTCCACCCCGGGGGCGCTCGCCGCCTGCTGGCGAATGAACCAGGAGGCGAGCAGGGACGCCCCGCTCAACACGGCGGTCAACACGAACACCAGCCGGGTCCCGTCGGCCACGGCGTACTCGTAGGCGCTGCGGGCGGCCTCGGGCAGCCTGGCCATGCTGGCGGCGGTGAGCTGGGCGGCGTTGCCGGCCAGGTCGGCGGCCACGGCCCGCTCGGCGAGGGAGTGCTGGACCTGTTGGGCGAAGAGCGCCCCGGAGGCGGCGACCCCGACGGTGCCCCCGACCGTGCGGGACAAGGTGGCCGTGGCGGAGGCCACCCCGAGGTCCCGCGCGGCCACGCTCTCCAGCGAGAGCAGCAGGCTGCCCTGGATCAGGAAGCCCAGTCCGGCGCCGAGGAGCACCATGTACGCCACGGAGAGCGCCCGGACGGTGCCGGTGTCCATGCTGACCATCAGCAGCAGGCTGACGGTCATCAGTGCGCTGCCCACGAGCAGGACCGTACGCAGCCCCATCCCTCTGGTGATCAACTGCCCGACGACGACGTTGACCAGGACCATCGACAGCAGCACCGGCAGCAGGAGCAGCCCGGAGTTGGTCGCCGAGGCACCCTGCACCGCCTGCTGGTAGAGCGTCAGGAAGGTCATGGTGCTGAACAGCACGAAGCCGACCAGCAGCCCGATCGCGGTGGCCAGCGAGAAGTTGGCCACCCGGAACACGCCCAGCGGCAGCACCGGTTCGTGGACGTGCCGCTCGACCAGGACGAACACGATCAGCGCGAGGACGGTGGCCAGCCCGAGGCCGACGATCACCGGGGAGCCCCAGCCGTACCGGGTGCCGCCCCAGGCGGCGAGGAGCACCACAGCAGAGATCACGAAGGCCAACAGCGTCGCGCCGACGTAGTCGACCCGGGCCCGGATCCGGCGGGCCGGCAGCCGCATGCCGGTCGCCACGAGAAGCAGCCCCACCAGACCGATCGGCAGGTTGATCAGGAAGCACCAGCGCCAGCCGAAGTGGTCGGTGATCAGCCCGCCCACGAGCGGGCCACCGATCATCGTCGCGCCCATCGCCACCGACATCAGGCCCTGGTACCTGGCCCGGTCCCGGGGCGGGATCAGCTCCCCCATGATGGCGAACGCGCTGACCATCAGTCCGCCGCCGCCGAGCCCCTGCAGGGCCCGGAACCCGACGAGCTGACCGAGGCCCTGCGCCACCCCGGAGAGCACCGAGCCGACCAGGAAGATCGCGATGGCGGTGAGGAAGACGCCCTTGCGGCCGTGGATGTCGCCGAGCTTGCCCCAGATCGGGGTGGAGGCCGCCGTGGCCAGGGTGTAGGAGGTGATCACCCAGGACAGGTCGTCGAGCCCGCCCAGCTCGGCCACGATCGTGGGGATCGCGGTGCCGATGATCATATTGTCCAGTGTCGCGAGCATCATCGCCAGCACCAGGGCGACCACCGCCGGAGTGATGCTCCCACCGGCGCCCGGCCCAGCCTCCACCTCGGTCGCCGACGACACCGCCCCTTCGGGAGCCCGTTCCGACACCACGACCACCATCCCGCTTATTTACCTGCCGCCCGGCTAATTAGTATGCTGTCACGGTAGAAGGGTCGAACACGAAGCGTCAAGGGGCCCGACCGGTGACGGCCGCTGCGGACGACCCGCGCACGGGCCCGACAGGAGAGCGCGGATGAACAGGCCAACCCCACGTCGCAAGGACACCCGGGAACGGATCCAGGCGGTCGCTCTCCAGTCGTTCAGTGAGCGGGGCTACGACAAGACCTCGCTACGGTGCATCACCGACCAGCTCGGCATCACCAAGGCCGCGCTCTACTACTACTTCCAGGCCAAGGAGGACATCCTGGCCAGTCTCTTCGACGACTTCTACCGTCGACTCGACGAGCTGATCGACTGGGGGCGTCGGCAGCCGCGCGGCATGGCCACGAGGCAGGAGCTGCTGCGTCGCTACAGCGCCACCCTCGACGCGGCGGCCCTCCTGCTGCACCTCGCGCAGGAGAACCAGGCGACCCTGCGCGGGACCACGGTCGGGCAGCGACTCCAGGAACGGGTCTCGGCGATGGCGCAGCTCGTCGTAGAGCCCGACGCCCCGCTCGTCCAGAACGTCCGGGCCATCACGGCGCTGCTCACCGTCTACTTCGGCCCGATCGCCACGCAGGACCTGCCCGGTGACGCCGAGGAGAAGCAGCGGGCCGTCCTCGACGTCGCCATCTGCCTGATCAGCGGGGCGGAACCGGCCCCGGTGGCATCGGCACCGGACCAGGGGGGCGAACGATGAGCGACCAGCGGCTCGACCAGTACGAACTGACCGTCGGCCAACTCGCCAGCCGCAGCGGGGTGAGCGTCTCCGCGCTGCACTTCTACGAGCGGCAGGGCCTGATCAGCAGCCGCCGCACCACCGGCAACCAACGGCGCTATCCCCGCGAGGCACTACGCCGGGTGGCGCTGATCCGGATCGCCCAACGGGTGGGCGTCCCACTGTCCGGGGTCGCCGAGGTGCTGGCCCTGCTGCCCGGGGGCCGCACGCCCACCCGTCAGGACTGGGCGCGGATGACCAGTTGCTGGCAGTCCGACCTCGACGATCGGCTCCGCAAGCTGCAGCAACTGCGCGACGACTTCGCCGACTGTGTCGGATGCGGCTGCATGTCCCTGGACCGCTGCCCGATGATCAATCCGATGGACCGGCTCGGGTCGGCAGGACCGGGCCCGCGTCGGCTGTTCGCACCGGACGAGGACGAGTTCACTCCCGACTGACCCGTTCGCGGGGCCGGGTCTGGTCCCAGTGCGCCAGCACCCCACCGGCGAGCGCATCGGCGAGGCTCATCGCCGACCGGTCCGCCTCCGACATCAACGGCGGCTCCGGGTAGCCCCACCCGATCGCCAGGTCCGGATCGAGGGGGTCGATGTTGATCTGCGTCCCGGGAACGTACGTCGTGGAGAGCACGTAACAGATGACCGAGTCGTCGGCCAGGGCCAGGAAGCCGTGGCCCATCCCCTCGGGTACGTAGACGCACCGCCCCGACCCGGCCTCCAGCAGGTTGCTCTCGTACTGGCCGAAGGTGGGTGAGCCGATCCGCAGGTCCACCACGACGTCACGGAGGGCGCCCCGTACACAGTTGACGAACTTGGCCTGCCCCGGTGGGAGCGCCACACCGTGGATGCCGCGCAGCGTGTTGCGCTGAGACACCGAGTAGTTGATCTGACGGGGCAGGAAGGGCACCCCCGTCTCCGCCTCGAACACGTCGGCCCGGAACGACTCGTAGAACGCGCCCCGGGCGTCCTGGAACTGCTTGACGTCGATCCGGAACACGCCGGAGAGCACCGATTCCGTGAAACGCATCGTCAGTCCGTCCTTCCAGAATGGCCGGCGGTGAGCTCCGCGACGACCGTGTCCGGCGCGGGGGTACGCCTCATCTCCGCCCGCAGCTCCGTCGCGGCCTCGCGGTAGGCCGACTCGAACAGCAGCGCGGCGAGCGACTCGCGCAACAGTCCCACGTCGTCCTGCTCGTCGACGGTGTGGAAAGCGATCCCCGCACCGGTCGCGGCGATCCGGTCACCATGCCCGAAGTGGTCGGCGAGCTGCGGCAGCACCAACTGCGGCAGACCGAAGGCGGTCGCCGTCATCGTCGTGCCCGCCCCGCCCTGGTGCACCACGGCGGCGCAGGAGCCGAGGAACAGGTCCAGCGGGGTGTTGTCGATCAGCTGGACGTTCTCCGGCACCCCGCCCAGCTCGGCCCGGTACTTCTCCTCCACCGTGGCCAGCACCGACACCTGCGGCATCCCGGCGAAGGCCGAGAGCACCCGACGCACGAACGGCACCCCGTTGACAGCCAGCGTGCCGCCCATCGTGACCGCCACCCGCCGGTTCCCCGGCGAGCGGGTCGACCGGGTCGCCACCTCCTCCTGCCGCCACGGCGGCAGCACCCGCCGCCCGTTGTACGGCACGTACCGCATCGGCATCGCCGGCTCGGCGCCGGGCAGCTGCAACGACGGCGGGCACGGGTCGACCAGGACCGTCGGGTCGGGCAGCCCGGCGATCCCCAGCCGCTCGCAGACTCCGGCCAGTACCGGCCGCACCGCGGCTCGCGCCGGCCCGGAGATCTCGTCGACACCCCACCGGTGGTGCACCACCGGCACGCCCAGCACGGCGCCGATCACCAGCGAGCTGTACTCCAGCGGATCGGCCACGATCAGGTCCGGCCGCAGCTCGCGAGCCACCGGCAGGTACGCCGGCAGCAGGTAGCGGGCGTGCGTCGCCCACAGCCGGCCGTAGTGCCCCAACAGGTGCGGAGCGAGGCGAGGGCGGACGGCGAGCGGCCGGGTGTCCGCCGGCAGCGTCTCGAACAGCAGGTCGTCGACATGGAAGGGGTCACCCACGGCGAGCGCGCTCAGACCGGTCGACTCGACCAGCGGCAGCACGTCCGGCTGCGCCACGACCAGCACGTCGTGCCCGGCCGCCCGCAGTGCCCAGGCCAGCGGCACCAGCGGTTGGAAGTGCGACGGCACCGGGGTCACCATCATCAGGACGCGCACGGCGTGACCTCCCGCGGCAGGGTGGCACCGGAGCGGACCAGCCGTTCCAGGTCGCGGACGACGGCCGTGGGCGTGGGCATCCGCTGCAACTCCGCCCGGAGTTCGGCGGCGGCCCTGCGGTAGCCCGGTTGGGCCAGCAGCGCCGCCAGCGAGTCGCGCAACAGGTCGACGTCGTCCTGCTCGGCGACCGTGTCGAAGCTGATCGCGGCACCGGCCTCGGCGAGCCGGTCGCCGTGCCCGAACTGGTCGGCCATCTGAGGGAGCACCAGCTGCGGTAGCCCGAAGGCGGTCGCCGTCATGGCGGTGCCGGCCCCGCCGTGGTGCACCGCCACGTCGCACGAGCCCAGGAACAGGTCGAGCGGGGTCGGGTCGATCAGCCGTACGTTCGCCGGCAGCGGCCCCAGCTCGGGCCGGTACGTCTGCTCGACGGTAGCCAGCACCTCGACCTCCGGCAGGCCGCCGCAGGCCAGCAGGATCCGCCGCAGGAACGGCACCCCGTTGAGCAGCAGGGTACGGCCGCCCAGGCTGACCACCACCCGCTGCCGCCCCGGCACCGGCCCGCTGCCGTGGTGGCGCACCTCGTCGGCGCGCCACTGCGGCACCACCGCCGGGCCGTTGTACGGCACGCACCGCATCGGCCAGCCCCGCTCCACCTCGGGCACCTGCAACGTCGGTGGACAGGGGTCGATCAGCACGGTCGGGTCGGGCAACCCGTCGAGCCCGTGCTCGACGCAGAGGGCGCGCAGTGGTTCCCGGGTCGCGATCCGGGCCGCCCCGGTCAGGGCGTCGACCCCCCACCGGTGGTGCACCACCGGCACGCCCAGCACACCGCCGACGATCAGGGCGCTGTACTCGAACGGGTCCGCGACGACGAGGTCCGGCCGGTACCCCTGGGCGAACCGCAGGTACATCGGCGTGACGTACCGGGTCTGTCCCACCCAGACCAGGCCGAAGTCGCCGTACTCCGCCGGTTGCGGCCGGGGCACCGACTCCAGGGACCGTTTTCCCTCGGCCAACCGGTTGAGCATGTGCCGCTCGACGCCGAACCTGTCAGCGATGGTCGCCGCGCTCAGCCCCGCCGACTGGGCCGTCGGCAGGATGTCGGGAAGGCCTGCGACCAGCACCTCATGGCCGGCTGCCCGTAGCGCCCAGGCCAGCGGCACCAGAGGAGCGAAGTGGGTGGAGACCGGGGTGGACATCATCAGGACGCGCATCTGCTCTCCTTGTCCGTAGAGGGTCGGGGTCGGTCCGGGGTCGCCTCAGCGCGGCGACCGGCCGGTGCCGCCCATCGTCGGTGCGGTGGCGAATCGCCGGTGCCGCCCGGTGAGGCGTTCCAGCACCGGCACCGTGGCCACCGGGGAGGGCGTGGCGAGCATGTCCCGGTGCAGGGAGCGGGCGCCGTCGCGGAACCGGGGTTCGCGCAGCAACCGCAGCAGGGCGGCGCGGACGTCGGTCACCGTGAACGGCTCGTCCACCCGCAGGCCGGCGCCGCGCTCCACGACGTACCGCGCGGTCGCCGTCTCGTCCCACTTGGGCACCGGCAGGATCAGCTGTGGAACCTGGTGGGCGACGGCGGCGGCGTAGGTGCCCCCGCCGCCGTGGTGGATCACCGCCGCGCAGGTCGGCAGGAGCAGGGTCAGCGGCAGGTACTCCACGACCCGGACGTTCGGCGGGAGCTCACCGGCCCCGGCGAGCTGGGCGTCGTTCAGCGTGGCGACCAGCTCCACGTCGAGGTCGGCCACCAAGGCGAGCAGCTCCCTGACGGAGAACCCCTGGTGCTCGCTGAACAGCTTGCGGGTGCTGACGCCCAGCGTGAGGCAGACCCGGGGGCGCGACGGCGGACCGGCCAGCCAGTCGGGTAGCCCGCCGCCGGTGTACGGCACCCGGCGGACCGGGACGTATCGGCGGTCGGCGGGCAGCCGAAGCCGCTCCGGAACCAGATCGAGGGTCCACTGACCGGCGAGCACCTCCTCGTCGAAGGTGTCCCCGTAGCGGTCCAGCAACGGTCGCAACCACTCGACCAGCGGGTCGGTCCCCCCGGCCCGGACGGCCCGCTCCCGCATCCAGGCCAGGTGGTCGCGGCCCCAGAGCACCCTGGCATGGGCCGCCCCGCAGGCCCGCGCGGCGATCGCGGCCGGCGGGCACAGCGGATCCCAGAGGACGAGGTCGGGCCGCCAGGACCGGGCGAACTCCACCAGCGCGTCGGCCATCGGCCAGCGCTGGCCCGCCTCCGGCGCCGGGTAGTAGAGCGAGAAGAGTCCGACCAGGTACGACCGGGTGCGTTCCCAGTCGCCGCCGTCGTCGGGGTCGAGCGCCAGGGTCGGGCGGTTCGACTGGTCGGTGGCCGCGTTGATCCGCGCCAGCGCGGGCAGTTCCGTCCGGGCCCCGAGCGGCACCGGAGTCAGCCCGGTGCCCGCGATGGTCGCCGTCATGTCTGTTTCGACGACCCCGCTGTGGCTGGCCACCAGCACCTCGTGGCCGGCGCTCTGCAGGGCCCAGGCGAGCGGCACGATCGGGAAGAGGTGGGCGGTGGCGGGAAAGGTCACGAACAGGACCCGCATGGGAATCCCTTCTCGGCTCAGGCCCTTCGGGCCAGCGGTGACAGGCCGGTCAGCGCGACCAGGAAGCCGGCCACGCCGGTGACGACGACGACCAGCAGGGC